>JADGPD010000067.1 GCA_017882615.1 Thermoleophilia bacterium | reverse complement strand
CAGTCACGCCGCCCTCTGCACCCAGACAGACTAGCCACTGGGTGGACGGTTTCCTATGATCGATCGGTGCGCCGCCTCATCTTGCCAGCGCTAGCGCTCGCGATTTCCTTCCTGCTCGCTGCGAGCGCGGCCGGAAGCGCGCGAGCGACCGCCGTTCACCGCTTCGTCGCCTTCGAAGGTGGAAAGCTCGCCGCCGGTCTTCAGGTGACGAGGAACGCGCGCGGCTACTGCTGGGAAGGCTCGATCGCCGATGGTCGCAGCGACGCTTGGCGCTGTTTTCTCGGCAACTCGATCCTCGACCCTTGCTTCTCGCGCGGACTCTCGTCAAAACCGTACGTCGTCTGTCCCGCGGCGTCCTGGAGCAACCGTGTCACGCTGCTTCGATTGAGCAAGCCGTTACCGCTCTCGACCCGCAACAAGGGCAGCCGAGCGGCTTCGTCGCCCTGGGGAATCGTTACCTCGAACCGGCAGAGATGCCTCGTGGTGACCGGCGCAACCAGCCGGATCGCCGGCCAGTGGATCAGCTACTACTGCGAGAGCGGCGGCAGCCTGCTTGGACAGCCGAATCGGCACGCGCCTACCTGGACGATCTTCTTCGCGGCCAAGGGCTCAAAACACCTGACCCGAGTCGCGATCAGCGACGCCTGGTCGTGATTACGCCCAGCTCGAGCTAGAAGGCATTTTCCAGGCGCTCCAGCTTGCCTTGGCGTACCGCGATCACGTCGAAGCGCACGACCTGCTCGTGTGAGGGCAGCGTGGCGAGCCAGGCCTCGGCGGCGCGGCGCAGACGCGCCTGCTTGCGCTCGTCGACCATCTCGAGCGGATCGCCGTAGTTCTCGCCCGTCTTCTCCTTGACCTCGCAGAAGACCGCAATACCGCGGCGCCGGCAGAGCAGATCAACCTCGACGCCGGCCAAGCGGATGTTCGAGCCGAGAATCCGGTAGCCGCGCAGGCGATAGTGGCGGCGGGCGCGGCGCTCGGCCCGGGCGCCGGGAAGTGAGAGCTTCCTCACCGCTGGTAGCAGGCGGCCTGGAAGGAGCGGCGATGGACGGCGCAGGGGCCGTGCAGACGCACCGCGGCGGAGTGGGCGCCGGTGATGTAGCCGACGTGATCGGCGAAGCCGTAGGCGGGATAGAGCGCGTCGAGCCGCCGCATCATCCGGTCGCGCACGACCTTGGCCACGATCGAGGCGCAGGCGATGGCCGCGCTCTTGTCGTCGCCGCCCACGATCGCGGTGTGCGGCGGCGCCTCGGCAACAGCCCCGAGCGAGAAACCGTCCACGAGGCAGACCTGCGCGGTCGGAACGCAGCCCGCGAGAGCACGCCCCAGGGCCTGCAGGTTGGACTTGTGCAGCCCGCAGCGATCGATCTCACCGGCCGGGACGGTCTCGACCACCACTAGCTCGCTCAAGGCGAGCACAGCCAGGAGCAGCCGCTCCCGCACCGGCGGCGTGCATTGCTTGGAGTCGCGCAGCCCGGCCAGAGCACGCATCTGTGGTCCGCGCAGCCGCTCCAGATCGAGCACCACGGCGGCGACGCTGAGCGGCCCGGCCAGCGACCCCCTCCCCGCTTCGTCCGCGCCGGCGACATAGCGCACGCCGAACTGTCGATCGTGCCTGATCAGCTTCGCAAGGATGTCCGCGCCCACCGGGCGAGGATAGCGCGGGCTCCGGCTCAACCGTTCGGCCGGGAGCGAAAGTCACTCTCCCGTCACAACTCGAACTAGAAAGGGACGCGCCGAGCGAGCTGCTACTTGGCGGCGTCTTCGGCCGGCTCGGAGTCTTCCGCCGGCTCGGAGGAGGGCTCCGCGCTTTCCGGGGCTGCTTCGTCCGTCGGCTCGACGCTCTCGGGCTCTGCGGCCTCGGGCTCGACGCTCTCGGGCTCCACTGTCTCGGGCTGCAGGTCCTCCGGCTCCGGGCTCGCCGCGGCTGCCGCCTTCGGCGTCTTCGTCACCTGATCGCGCTTGGCACGGACACGCGCCTTCTTGCCGATCTTGCCGCGCAGGTAGTAGAGCTTGGCCCGGTTGACGTCGCCGATCGAGATCACGTCGATCTTGTCGATCTTCGGCGAGTGCAGCGGGAAGGTGCGCTCGACGCCCACTCCAAAGGAGCTTTTGCGCACGGTGAAGGTCTCACGAACTCCTGCGCCCTGGCGCTTGAGCACGACTCCCTCGAAGACCTGGATGCGCTGGCGCTGACCCTCGATCACCTTGAAGTGCACGCGTACGCTGTCGCCCGCCTTGAACTGAGGCAACTCGTGGCGCAGCTGACGCTGCTCGATCTGATCGATGATCTTGTTCATAGCTGTTAAGGGAGAGCCGGCGACCGGCGCCAATCGTAGCGAAAAGCGCCGGTGGGGCGGGCTAGTAGATGGAGATCCGGTTCGGCGGCCAGTAGGTCATGAAGACAGGGCCGACCAGATCCTTGCGCGGGATGGGCCCCCAAGAGCGCGAGTCGCAGGAGGCGATGCGATTGTCGCCCATGAAGAAGTACCAGCCCTTCGGCACAAACCAGCTCCCGCTGCGCTTGTCGCGCCGGGCGGCCATCACGTACCGCTCCTTCAGCTTCTTGCCGTTGATGTAGATGAAGCCACGTTTCTCGGTCACGCTATCCCCGGGCAGCCCGATCAGGCGCTTGACGAGGACGGGGGTGTTCACACCGCCACAGATCTTCGCCTCGATCGAGGGCGGCTTGAAGACTACGATCTCTCCCCGGTGCGGGCTGCGGAACCTGTAGACGAAACGATTCACGAGCACGCGATCGGAGAAGTGAAAGCCGAGGAAACTGGTTCCCTCGCAGGTCGCAGAGGCGATGTGCGGCGTCTTTTGCGGCGACGTGGTTTGACCTTGCCCGGGCTGCACCGAGGAGGTCGGAGGAGTCAGCTTCGCAGTGGACGGGGCGCAGTGCAGCGTCGGCTCCATCGAGGCGGTCGGGATCGAGTAGGGCGTGACGACCCAGGCGCGAACGGCGAGCACAATGGCGACGGCGATGGCGAGGCCGATAAGCCAGTCGGCGAGCACTCGTGCCCGGCGCGGAAGCCGCTGCAGGAGCCGATCGAGCGGGTTTCTCGTCATCGCCGAGAGCCTAGCTTTCCGGGATAAGACGAACCTGAAAACGCGCCGGCAGTGCCGCTTAGTGGAAGGAGATCCGCCAAGGCGGCCAGTAGGTCATGAAAACCTCACCGATCAGGTTCGCTCGCGGAACCGAGCCCCACTGGCGCGAGTCGCACGACGCGCTGCGATTGTCGCCCATGAAGAAGTACTCGCCCTTGGGCACGCTCCACTTGCCGTCGTCGTTACCGCGCCGTGCCGGCTGGATGTAGTTCTCGCTCAGCTTCTTGCCGTTGATGAAAACGAAGCCCCGCTTTTCTCTGACCGTGTCGCCGGGCAGCCCGATCAGGCGCTTGACGAAGACCGAGCTGCCGGTGCTGCCGGAGCAAACCTGGCGTGCGCGCTGGGGAGTCTTGAAGACGATGATCTCGCCGCGGCGCGGACCGCGAAAGTGGTAGATCACGCGATCGGCGAGCACGCGGTCGGAGGTTTTCGCCTCGCAGCCGGTGCTTGGCCGGGCGCAGTGCAGCGTCGGCTCCATCGAAGAGGTCGGGATGCGGTAGGGGTTGACGACCCAGGCCTTGATCGCCAGCACGATGGCAATCGCGCCGATGATCGTCAGCGTCCAGTCGAGCGCGACTCTGGCGGGTTTCGGCAGTCGTCCAAAGAGGCGATCTATCGGATTTCTCACTTGGTGCTCCTGACTCGGCTCTGGTCGCGCCGCCAGCTGTCGATGCGGGCGTGGTTGCCTGAGAGCAGAACCTCGGGCACCTTCCAGCCGCGGAACTCGGCCGGACGCGTGTATTGCGGGTACTCTAGCCCGCCGTCCAACTCCTCGGAGAAGCTCTCGATCAAGCCCGACTCCTCGCTGCCCAGCGCCCCCGGAAGCCGGCGCACGATCGCGTCGAGCACGGCCATGGCCGGAATCTCGCCGCCCGAGAGCACATAAGGGCCGATCGAGACCCGATCCGTGCACATGTTCTCGACGATGCGCTCGTCGAAGCCCTCGAAGCGAGAGGAAAGAAGAGTCAGGCTCTCTTCGCCGGCCAACTCCTCGACCAGCGCCTGGTCGAGCTGGCGCCCCTGCGGCGTGAGCGCGATCGTCCGGTGCTTGGGCATGCCGCCGTAGACGGCCTCGAAAGCGGCGGCTACTACGTCCACCCGCAGCACCATGCCGGCGCCGCCGCCGTAGGGCGTGTCGTCGACCTGGCGGGCGCTGAGCGGCGTCGTCTCGCGGTAGTTGAAGACACGAAGATCCAGCCCGCCGCCGAGCACCGCCGCGAGCGGTCGCCGCTCGCACATCCATTCGAATGCCGACGGAACGAGCGTGAAGATGTCGATCTGCAAGGAATCAGCTCTCGCGGGCGTTGGTCGGCTCTGCGAAACCCGTGTGCACAACGATACGTGCAGCTGCGAGATCGATCAGCGAGATGCAGTCCTCGACCATCGGCAGCGCCAGGCCCGAATCGAGCTCCAGCACATCGTTGGCCACGCCCGAGACGACCTCCTTGACCTGTCCGAGCGTCCGCCCGCCGTCCTCCTCGACCTCCAGCCCGACGAGCTCGAAGGCGTAATAGGTGTCCTCGGACAGCGGCGGCAGCTGCGAGCACGGTATCTGGAGCTCGGCGCCGCGAGCCGCGTCGCGGTCGAGCCGGATCACCGGGCGCCCGCCCGACTGCTTCGATTCGACGACGACCGCGGCGACTCCGTCCACCAGAACGGTTGCATCGACGGCGAAGCGGTCGGGATCCTCGCTCGGGCGCTCGACGAAGAAGGCGCCCTTCAGGCCGTGCGGCTTGCCGACGCGCCCGATCGAGACGAGCTGGGGATCGTTACTCGACAATCTCGAGCAGGTATCGCTTTCCCTCGCGCGCGCCACCGGCACGCACGAGCGTTCGCAGAGAGCGGATGATCCGGCCCTGGCGGCCGATCACCTTGCCTCGGTCGTCCTCCGCGACGGTGAGCCGAAGCACGGCGTCGCCGTCGCGTTCCAGCTCCTCGACCGAGACGGCGCCGGGGTCTTCGACGAACCGGCGCACGGTCTCGAGCAGGAAATCAGCCAAGGAGCCCCTTTATCTTGAGCAGGCGGCTGACGGGCTCGGTCGGCTGAACGCCCTTGCTGAGCCAGTCCTTCACCTTGGCGTCGTCGAACTCGATCAGCGAGGGCTCGGAGCGCGGGTTGTAGCGGCCGACGATCTCGATGAACCGGCCGTCGCGCGGCGAGCGCGCGTCGGTAACCACGACGCGATAGATCGGGTTCTTCTTCGACCCAACCCTCGTCAGTCTCATCTTTACTGCCATCTAGATCCTTTCCGGGCGGAGCGCCATTGCTTCGCCGTCTTTCCTCATTGTCAGGAAACTCGGGCAAACCTTAGCGGCGACGGCGCTTTTTGCGCGCCTTTGCCGCTTTTCTCACCGGAGCGGCGGAACCACCCTGCCCTGGCAAGCGCATCTTCCCGCTTGCATTCATCTGCTTCAGCATCCGCTCCATTTGCTTGCGCATCTCCAGCACCTGGTTCACCTGCTGCACTGTGGTGCCGCTGCCGCGCGAGATGCGCACCCGCCGCTTGCCGTCGATGATCTCGGGCCGGCGCCGCTCCTCGAGCGTCATCGAAAGGACGACCGCCTCGACCCGCGCCAGCTGTTTCTCGTCCACGTCAGCGTTCTTGAGCTGGCTGGGGAGACCCGGAATCATGCCCATCAGGCCCTTGAGCGAGCCCATCCGGCGCATCATCTTGTAGCTGCGGAGGAAGTCCTCGAAGCTGAAGCGGCCCTTGAGCATGCGCTCCTCCATCTCGGCCTGCTCGTCCACCGCGACCGCCTGCTCGGCGCGCTCGATCAGCGAGAGGACGTCGCCCATGCCGAGGATGCGCGAGGCCATGCGCTCGGGATGGAAGAGCTCGAGCTGGTCGAGCTTCTCGCCCACCGAGACGAACTTGATCGGCTTGCCGGTGACGGCCTTGACCGAGAGCGCCGCGCCGCCGCGGGCATCGCCGTCGAGCTTGCTCATGACGACGCCGTCGAAGTCGACTCGCTCGGCGAAGGCCTCGGCGACGGTTACCGCCTCCTGGCCGGTCATCGAGTCCAGCACCAGCAGCACGTTGTGCGGCTTGACGGCGTCTCTGACCGCGGCCAGCTGGCTCATCATCTCCTCGTCCACGTGCAGGCGGCCGGCGGTGTCCACGATCGCCACGTCGCAACCCTGGCGCAGGCTCTCCTCGATTCCCTCGCGCGCGACGGCGACCGGATCGCTGGTGTCGCGGCGGGTGTAGACGGGAACGCTGATCTGAGCGCCGAGCTGCTCGAGTTGGTCGATCGCGGCCGGGCGCTGCAGGTCGCAGGCGACGAGAAAGGCCTTCTTCTTCTCCTTGCGCAGGAAGAGCGCCAGCTTGGCCGCTGCGGTCGTCTTGCCCGAGCCCTGCAGGCCGGCGAGCAGGATCACCGTCGGCGCGCGTGGGGCAAACGCCAGCCCGGAGGCGCCGGCGCCCATCAACGCCGTCAGCTCCTCGTGCACGATCTTCACCACCTGCTGCCCGGGAGTGAGGCTCTTCAGCACATCCTGGCCTAGCGCCCGCTCTCTGACCTGGGCGACGAACTGCCTGACGACGTTGAAATTGACGTCGGCTTCGAGCAGGGCGAGGCGGATCTCGCGCATCGCGCGGGAGATCGCCTCCTCGTCGAGCGTGCCGCGCTTGCGCAGGTCGCCGAGGATGCCCTGAAGCCTGTCGGAGAGCGAGTCGAGCATCGCGGCTCAGTGTACTGGCGAGCCTTTCGGCCGAGGATCCTGAGACTCCTTGACATAGTACGTTCACCGTTATATTCTCTCGCTCGATGCGTGCGCCGACCTTCTTCACCCTCGCCGCTCTACTCGACGGACCGCTGCACGGCTACGGGATCATCAAGCGCGCCGAGGGGCTCTCGGAAGGTGCCGTGCACATGACCGCGGGAACTCTTTACGGGGCGCTCGAGCGGCTCAGCCGCGAGGGCCTGGTCGTCGAGGAGGGTCAGGAGATCGTGGCCGGGCGGGCGCGCCGCTACTACCGCCTCAGCGACGAGGGACACGCTGCGCTCGATGCCGAGGCCGAGCGCATGAGCAAGGCGGCGGCGGTCGTGCAGAAGCCGGAAGGTGTCGCCGCCAGCACGGCTCGCCGCCGCCCCGCAAAAGCGCACCCGAGGCCGGCATGAGCGGAGCCGAGCGAAGCTACCGGATCGCGCTGCGCGCCTTCCCGAAGCAGTACCGCGAGGAGCACGGCGAGGAAGTCATCGCGACGATCCTCGAGGGCGGCGACGGTTGGTGCCCGCGCCTGCGTGAGTTTTTCGGACTGTTTTGGGCCGGCATCGCGCAGCGGTCGCTGGCGGCGGGAGGAGTGAAGACGGCCGGCTCGGTGCGCGCCGGGATTCGCCTCGGCGCCTACTTCCTATTCTGGCTCGAAGCGAGCAACGCCACGGCGACGCTCGTACATTTCCACCGCTACGGTCGACACGGGCTTGCTCTCGACGTCGGCGCGGTGGTAATCGGAGTCACTGTCCTACTTGCTCTCAGTCGCGGCTGGTGGGCGGCTCCGATCACGCTCGTGCTGGCCTGGGAACTCGGGTCGGCAGCGTTCCTCGGTGGTTCATCGCGCTGGCTCCCGCACTCGGGCGCCGGTTTCATTGCTCTTTGGGCTCTCGCTTTCCTACCTGCGCTTCTTTGCCTGCTCGCAAGACCGCGCAAGCACGAACCCCGCGACCTACGCTCGCCTTTGGCGGCGATCGCAGCACCGGCGCTGGGCGCGCTCATGGGCTGGCAGTGGTCCGCCCTCTACACGAATCTCTGGATTGGATTGGCCTATACGACCCTCCTCGTCGCCTGGCTAATCCTCGGCTGGCGCGACCTGCGCCTGTCGATCGCGCTCTCCACTATCGCGATGTACTTTGGGCTGGATAACGCGCTTCGCCTGGCCGGCGACGCGACCATAGGGCTTTCGGTTGGCTACGTCGAGCGTTTCGCAGTGGTCGAGCTCGTCATCCTGCTGATCGCCGTCGTACCGATCGCGATCGGCTTCGGTGGTCGGCGCCGTAGAGCCTGAGAGTCCGCCGGCGTTAGCGCTTGTTGGCCGTGCTCCCACTCGGTGCGCTTTCGATCCGCGCCGCGAACGACCCGATCACCTTGGCGACCGCCGCCGGCTCGTCCAGCATCGAGAGGTGACCGGCGCGCGGGATCACGGTCAGCTTCACGCCCAGCGCCTGCGCCGAGGTGCGCCCGGCCTTGATGTCGTCGACGGTGTCGTGCTGGCCCCAGGCGACGATGCGTGGCACCTTCAGTCTTCTGAGGTCGCCGAGTGTCAGCCCCTGCACCCCGACGCGGAAAAGGTCGTGGAAGCCCTTCTCGGTGCCCTGGACGCGGAACGCCCGCTCGAATTCGTCTACCTGCGCGCTCGTGATCGGCCGTCGGTCGGGGCCGTAGGCCTGGACGAGCACCTTGTGCACGAGCCAGTCCGAGTGGGTGACGAGGCGAAAGAGCGTCGTGTAGTACGGGTTGACGAACAGGTTCGCGATCCCGTGCGGGCCACCGACGGGGAGCGCATCGCCGTCGAGCAGAACGATCCCCGCCGTGTTCGCGGGCGCCTGCAGCCCGATATTCACCGCTACGGCCGCGCCGAGCGAGTGCCCGACGATAAGCGGCCGCCGCAGCCCGAAGTGAACGGCGAAGTCGCGTACCAGACTCGTCCAACCGCTGAGCGTGTACGGGCCCTTGCGCTCGGAGTAGCCGAACGGCGGCAGGTCGAGCGCGTAGACGCGGTGACCCAGCGCCAACCGCTGCATTACCGGCTGCCAGACCCACGAGGGCTCGGCGAAGCCGCCGAGCATGATGATCGGGCTGCCGCGGGAGCCAAGCTCGCGGTAGGCGACCGTGCGCCCGTCAATCCGAACGTAGGGGCCCGGGTAGAGCGCCGAGGCCGGCTTCTGGTCGCCGTTCGTGGCCAGGTTGTAGACGAATGAGAAGAGCGTTCCCAGCACGAACAGGCCGAGCAGCACGCGCACCGTCCAGCGCAGCCAGCGGTGGCGGATCCAGGGGCGCCCGCGGCGGGGAAGGCACAGCCGAGAGAACCTGCGCTTCGGGCTCTCGGTCGATTCGCCGGCGGGATCGGCAGCAGTCATTGGCCCTGACCCTACCCGTCGGAAGCCAGCCTGAGTCTCGGCGCTGTTTCGCTACAAAGGCGTGCGGCTCGTCTCGGTAGCGTTTTGTTGGGGGTGCCCCCGAGGGCGCCGGAGAAAGCGCGGGCGTTGACGCAGGATCAATAGGCGTCGATGCGCTACCAGTCGCGCTCGGCAGTGACGCGTTCGGCGCGGCGCCGGACCGGTCGTTCTAGCTCGAGTTCCCGTTTCAGGCGCGCCCTAGCGCGGTGTAGGCGCACCCGGACGACATTCGCCGACGTGCCCATGACCCTGGCGATTTGCTTCGGCGTCAAGCCCTCCCAGGCTGTCATCGTCAGGATCTCCCTATCCCTCACGGAGAGCGCCGCCAGCACCGTGCGCAGATCGTCGCGTCGTTCGTCTTCGAGCGGTAA
>JADGPD010000066.1 GCA_017882615.1 Thermoleophilia bacterium | reverse complement strand
CGCTGGTCGAACGACTGGCTCGACCTCTCCTGGAAGCCCGTGACGATCACCAAATGGCAGCCACGGAGACGGAGCTATTGATGCAGGTTCGCCTCCAGATCGAGCGCTCGGATCCCGCCTCGGGCGAGACGAGGCTGCAGCTCTACGAGCTCGAGGCGCGCCGCGAGGCGACCCTGCTCGACTGCCTGGAGCAGATCAAGGACGAGCTGGACGGGACGCTCGCTTTTCGTCGCAGCTGCCGCGAGGGAATCTGCGGCTCCTGCGCCGTGAGAATCGACGGGCGGACGGCACTTGCCTGCCGCACTCCCGTGGCCGAGCTGGTGGCCGGGGGGCGCATTCCGGTGATCGCGCCGATCGGGAATCTGCCCGTCCTGCGCGATCTGGTCGTCGAGATGGAGCCGATGTGGCAGAAGATGCGCGCCGTGGAGCCGTTCCTGCGCCCGACCTCCGAAGCCCCCGGCGACGGGCGCGAGACGGTCGTGCGGCCCGCGCGGCTCGAGGCCGTGCGCAAGGAGGCGCTCTGCATCAACTGCGGCGCCTGCGTCTCGGAATGCGACGCGATGACGGTGAGCCCCGAGTTTCTCGGCCCGCACGCCCTGGCCAAGGCCTGGCGCCTGGTCGGCGACCCGCGCGAGAACGAGAACGCGCCGCGGTTAAAAGGGCTCAGCGGCGAGCACGGCATCTGGGAGTGCACGCGCTGCTACCTCTGCAACGAGCGCTGCCCCAAGGGAGTCGATCCGCGCGACGCGATCGCCAAGCTCGGGGCCGAAGCCTTCGCGGCCGGCGTCACGCGCGACCGGGGCGCAAGGCACGCGCGCTGGTTCGTCACCTCGGCGCGCACCACCGGCTGGCTGCGCGAGAGCGAGCTGGTCGTGAAGACGCTCGGCATCGCCGTCTCGGTCACCAAGATCCCGCTTGCCCTGCGCCTCTTCCGTCGCGGCAAGGCGCCGCTGCCGTTGCCGCGGCACAAGGCGAGCGAGCTTCAGCCGGCGCGCGAGCTGCACCGCATCGTGGCCGGGCAGGACCGGCGCGGGGCGCTGGGAATCGTCCAGAGCGAGCGGGTGCTGGAGCGCATCGAGCGCGCCCGCGCGCCGGAGCCCAAGGAGAAGCTCTGATGCGCCGGATCGCCTATTACAAGGGCTGCCTGGCCGGGCTCTCCGCCCGCGAGCTCGACTCTTCGACCAGGGCGCTGGCGCCCAGGCTGGGGCTGGAACTGGTCGAGCTGGAGAACGTCACCTGCTGCGGCGCCGGCGACATTCAGACGGCCGATCCCGACTACGCGCTGCACCTGAACGCGCGCATCTTGAGTGAGGCCGAGCACGCAGGGCTGGACGAGATCCTCACCATCTGCAACGTCTGCACGCTCAACCTCAGGCAGGCGGCCTGGCAGCTCTCGGACGAGAAGCTGCGCGCACGGGTGAACGAGAATCTGGAGCGCTCGGGCGCGCGGACGTATTCCGGCACAGTCGAGGTGACTCACCTGCTCTGGCTGATCGCGCGCGGCGAAGGGCTCGAACGCCTGAAGGAGATCGCCGTGAAGAAGCTGGACGGCCTACGCGTGGCGCCCTTCTACGGCTGCCAGCTGCTTCGTCCCTCGAAGCTGATGGGCTTCGAGGATCCCGACCGGCCCAGCTCGCTCGAGGCCGTGATCGAGGCCTGCGGCGGCGAGCCCGTCGACTACCCGGCCAAGACGCTCTGCTGCGGTTTCCCGATCCTGCTGGCACGCGAGAAGACGTCGCTGGCCGAGCTGGCTCGTCCGCTCGAGCAGGCGCTCGAAGCCGGCGCCGAGGCGATGGTCAGCACCTGTCCGCTCTGCCATCTCTCGCTCGACGCCTGGCAGAAGAGCGCCGAGCGAGCACAAGGGAAGAAGCTCGGCCTACCGATTTTCCATCTCTCGCAGATGATCGCGCTGGCCGCCGGGCTGGAGCCCGCCCAGATCGAGCTCTCGCGCCACGTCGTCTCGATGGGACCTGTGCTCGCGAGGTTGGAGTCGCCGCTTGGGGGAGAACGATGATCTGGATCGTCGTCGCGTTGGCGGCGCTGCTTCTCGTCGTGCTCGGCTGGGGCGTCTTCGAGGCCGGCTGGCTGCGGCTGGTGGAGCTGGAGGTGCCGATACCGGGCCTGCCGCAGGAGCTCGACGGCCTGCGCATCGCTCATATCGGCGATCTGCATCTCGGTGCTCGTTCGCACGGGCATCGGGCGGTCGTCGATGCCATTGACTGGGTGAGCGAGCGCAAGCCCGACCTGGTGCTGGTGAGCGGCGACCTGCTCTCGCGCCCGCGCGGCGAGGCCGAGCTGAGACGCCTACTCGGACGGCTCGACAACTGCTTCGCCGTCCTAGGCAATCACGACTTCGCCCTCTCGCGCGATCCCTTCTCGCGGCCTTCGGCGATGAGCGAGCTCGAGCCGGCGTCGCTGCTCTTCGACGAGGCGCGCAGCGTCGAGATTCGGGGGAAGCGGGTTCAGATCGTGGGCGTCGATCCGCGCACCTATCACGCGAGGCGAGCCGCGCCGCAACTGCTCGCCGATCCGCAGGCGGCGCTTCGAATCTGCCTCTGTCACTTCCCCGGCATCGCGGGGCGCATGCCGCCCCAGTCCTTCGACCTGATCTGCGCCGGGCACCTGCACGACGGCCAGATCGCGCTTCCCTACCCGGGCGGGAAGCTCCGTTTCGCGCACCTCCGCGAGCGCCGGGGAAGGGGCCTGATGCGGCGCCCGAGCGGGCTTCTTCATCTCTCGGCGGGGCTCGGCACGACCTTTCTTCCCTTCCGCATTTTCGCCCGCCCCGAGGCAACCGAGCTGCATCTGCGATCCTGTAGTGATGGATGACGGACAGGCGCTGATCTCGCCGGAGGTGCTCGCTCGCTACGCGGCCGACGCCGCGAGAGAAGTCGAGGGAGTCCGCCGCGTGATTACGGGGCATCTGCGCCGGCAACCCGGCGTCCGCGTCCGCGTCGGCGAGGACGGTGTGCACGTGCAGATACCCGTGGTGCTGGAGTACGGCATGCCGATCGCTCCGGTTGCGCGTGAGGTGCAGCGGCGCGTGCGCCGGTACTTGAAGGTGATGGCCGACGTCGACCTGTCCGCCGTAGATGTCGTCGTCGCCCAGGTCGAGCCCGGGCAGGAATGAGCCCGCGCCTGGAGCCGCTCTCGCGCGGGACGCTGCAGAGCGCTCCAACCGTTTGCCACAGCTGCGTGTGGTGGCAGGCGCGCGGCGGCAAGTCGGTCAACAAGAAGCGCTGGATCGACCTGGCCGAGGAAAGCTGGGGGCCGTGGGGGATGATCTACGTCGACGACGACAAGCGACTGCTCGGAGTAATGCAGTACGGGCCCGCGTTCCTGTTCCCGCGCTCGCAGAAGCTTCCGGCCGGTCCGGCCTCGGCAGACGCGGTGCTCGTCACCTGCGCCTATCTGGTCGACTCGGCTTCTCCCTGGGTCATCCAGTCGCTCTTCCTGGCCGCCGCGGGCGAGGCGCGCTCCAGGGGCGCCGAGGCGCTGGAGGCCTTCGCCTATCGCTACGGCGAAGAGGACGACTTCGAAGAGCGGCTGATCTGTCATCGCGCGATCTTTCCGCACGACCTTCTGGCCGATCTCGGTTTCGTCACGATTCGCGAGGCGGGCCGTGTGCAGCTGGCGCGACTGGAGCTGGGCGGGCTCGATCCCTGCGCCGAGGCCGAGCCGGGCCTGATCGCCAGACTCAAGCGCTTCTACCTTCCAGCGCCGCTGCCGGTGCCGCCGCGGCCGTAAGGTCGATGCAGCCGGCGGCACCGCGTCGAGGATTCCGGCAAGGTCGTGACCATTCGCATCAAGATCTCCAAGGGCGGGCTCCGGCACATCGCCTTCGTTGGTTAGGCGCCGCCGGATCAGTGGCAGGCGCTACTGCCGGCGTCGAGCGCGCGCCCGTTGGGCGTAGATAGAAAGCGCCAGTAATAGCGGTTCGTACTCAGCTTCAGGCGCAAAACGCCCCAGCGTGAGGTGATGATCTTTCTGCTCGCGGTGATCTTCGTGACGGCCTGATAGAAGGGGCCACCGCCCGTCCCAACGACGAACTCGCGCATTCCCCGTGCCGGGTTGATGTGACCGGACGCGTCGAGCGGAGCGAATCGTTGGTAGAGATGGTCGTGTCCGTTCAGGACTATGTCGGCGCCGGCCTTGCCCAGCGCGGACCAGATCGGCTGCATCGCCTCGTCCGAGCCGTGCGGGCCGGAGGAGAAGCGCGGGCTGTGCCAGTAGGCGAGCGAGCAGCGCGCCTTGTGCTGGGCGAGATCGGCCTGTAGCCAGCGAAGTTGCTTCGATCCGGGCCCGCAGCCGCCGATCTGGTCGCAGTTGGAGTTGATGACGACTATGTGCCAGCTGCCGAGCCGGTAGCTGTAGTAACCGCCGGGCGGCGCGGCCTTATGCCCGAAGTAGGCGAAGTACGCACTGGCACCCGCGGTCAGGTACTCGTGGTTTCCGAGCGCCGGCCGGGTGCGGCCCTTGAAGCGGCCCCAGGTCGGTTGGTAGCAGTTCGAAAAGTCGCTTACCGAGCCCGTCGGATAGGCGGTGTCTCCGATCGCTGCGACTGTGCCCGGACGGCTGTCGATCAGGGCGGCTGTCAGCCGGGCGCCGTTTAGCGAGCAGTCGGCGATATCACCCGCCGCGAGCAAGATCGGCGTAGGCGGGGAGCTCTTGGCCGCGCCCGCGGGCAGCTGGCCGATCAGAAGGACGACGAAGATCGCGGCCAGAGCGCCTACGCGCATGCCCGGACGGTAACAGGCGCGTTCTTTCTCAGGTTCTGGCGGTTTCGGCGGCGAGCACCAGCTCCGCGATCTGCAGAGCGTTCAGAGCGGCGCCCTTGCGCAGGTTGTCGCAGCTCAGATAGAGCGAGAGACCGCGCGCGACGGTGGGATCGCGGCGGATGCGCCCAACCAGCACGTCGTCGCCCCCGGCCGCGTCCTTGGGGGTCGGGAACTCGGGCAGGTCGAGCACGCGCACGCTTGGCGCCTGGCGCAGGATCTCCGCCGCTTGCTCGGGTGAAAGATCGTCTTCCAGCTCGATCCAGACCGCCTCGGAGTGACCGACCAGCACCGGCACGCGCACGCAGGTCGGCGCCACGGGTAGCTCGGGCAGCTCGAGGATCTTTTGCGTCTCCTGGCGCAGCTTCGACTCCTCGTCGGAGTCCTCGTCCTCCCATGTCCAGTCCATGATCAGGTTGTGCTCGGCGGGATTCTCGACCCTGAGCGCCTCCATCCGCTTGGCGCCCGCGCCGGATACCGACTGATAGGTGGCGACGTGCACGGCCACGAGACCCGCCGCGTCGTGCAGCGGCTTCAGCGTCGTCGTGAGCGGGATGGCGCAGCAGTTCGGGTTGGCGATGATGCGATCGCGCTCCAGCGCCTCTAGTGCGCGCTGGCCGTTCACCTCCGGCACGACGAGCGGGTAGCCGTCGACCAGGCGGTAAGCCGAGGACTTGTCGATGCAGATCGCGCCGCCCTCGGCGGCGTAGGGGACGAACTCCTTCGACCTGGAGGTGCCGACAGAGAACAGGCAGAGGTCGAGATCGCCGGCTCGGAGCGCGTCGGGGGTGGCTTCCTCGACGACCAGCTTCCGCCCTCCGAAGGGCAGCTCTTTGCCGGCCGAGCGAGAGGAGGCGAAGGCTCGCACGTTCTTGTAGCCGCGCTCGGCGAGCAGGCGCAGGGTGAGCGTCCCGACCGCGCCGGTGGCGCCGATGACGCCGATGCGGGCGTTCTCGAGCGGGCTACTCATGACCGCGTTCCGCCACCTCGGTATCGAGCCCGAAGGCCGAGTGCAGCGCCTGCACGGCGCGCTCCACGTCTGCCTTGGCGATGTGGCAGGCGATCTTGATCGGTGAGGTCGAGACCACCTCGGGCTCGATCCCCAGCTCGCCCAGAACCTCGAAGGTCTTCGCTGCGATGCCCGGATGGCTCTTCATGCCGGCGCCGATCACGCTGACCTTGCCCAGGTCGTCGCGCGAGCTCCAGCTGACGCCGAGCGCGTTCAAGGTGGCCTCGCTGGCCTGATGATCCTCCAGCGGCGCCGAGTAGACAATCGCGCCGTCGCCGTTGACGAGGATGGTGTCGACGTTCACCTGCGCGGCGGCGAGCGCCGAGAATAGCTTCGCGGGCGTTGACCCCTCCACCCTGTAGATGTTCTCCTCGATGGTGTGGATGACACCGGAGATCATTGCCTGCTCGAGCATTCGTTCGTCCTCCTCGCGAATCCAGGTTCCGCCGGCGTCCGAGAAGCTGGAGCGGACGTGAACCATCACATTGTGGTTGCGCGCGAACTCGACAGAGCGTAGCTGGAGGACCTTGGCGCCCGAGGCGGCCATTTCCAGCATCTCGTCGTAGGAGACCGCGTGCAGCTTGCGCGCCGTCTTGACCACGCGCGGATCGGCGGTAAAAACACCGTCCACGTCGGTGTAGATCTCGCAAGCCTCGGCGCCGATCGCCCCGGCCAGCGCCACCGCCGTGGTGTCGGAGCCGCCGCGACCGAGCGTAGTCACGTCGAGCGAGTCGGAGGACACGCCCTGGAAGCCGGCGACGAGCACGATCTTGTTCTTGTCGAGCGCGTCGTGGATGCGCTTTCCGCGGATGGCGACGATCTTGGCCTTGGTGTGGACGGTGTCGGTGACGATGCCCGCCTGCGAGCCGGTCAGCGAGATCGCCTCGTGGCCGAGGTCGTGGATCGCCATCGCCGCCAGCGCGCAGGAGATGCGCTCGCCTACCGAGATCAGCATGTCCATCTCGCGCGGGTCGGGATTGGGGGAGATCTCGTGGGCCAGCTCGACCAGCTCATCGGTGGTGTGGCCCATCGCCGAGAGCACTCCGACGACGCGGTTACCCGCCTCGCAGGTGGCGACGAGACGCGCGGCGACCAGCTTCAACCGCTCCGGGTCGCCGACCGAGGTGCCGCCGAACTTCATCACCACCGTGCCGAGCTTGGGCACGGTGCCGAGATTGTGGTGGTGTTCGGTCTCGCTCATAGTCGTGGCCGGTGCGGGGATGGTTCGTAGTGGGATCTCCCGCCCTAAGCTCGAATGCTACTTGTCGAAGGCGCTTTTTCGCCAGGGAACCGCGAACGGGCGCTGCTCAGATCACATCTCGCGCCGGCCCTCGAGCGCGCGCCCGAGCGTGACCTCGTCGGCGTACTCCAGGTCGCCGCCCACGGGCAGGCCGCTGGCCAGGCGGGTGACCCGCGCGCGGCCGCGCAGCTGGTCGGCGATGTAGGAGGCGGTCGCCTCGCCGGTCATGTTCGGGTTGGTGGCGATCACGACCTCCTCGACCCCTCCCGCGTCGATGCGGCGCAAGAGATCCGCGATGCGCAGGTCGCGCGGCTCGACTCCGTCCAGCGGCGAGAGCGCGCCGCCGAGCACGTGGTAGAGGCCGCGAAACTCGTGCGTGCGCTCGAGCGAGACGACGTCCACCGGCTGCTCGACGACGCAGAGCAGGTGCCGGTCGCGGCGCTGGTCGAGGCAGATCGAGCAGAGCTCCTCCTCGGTCAGGTTGCCGCACTCGGCACAGAAGTGGACGCGTTCCTTCACATCAACGATCGCCTCGGCCAGCGCGATCGCCTCCTCCTTCGGCACCTGCAGCAGATGGAAGGCGAGCCGCCGCGCCGTGCGCTGCCCGATACTAGGCAAGCGCGTCAGCTGAGCAACGAGGTTTTCGATCGCCGGAGAGGGCATCCGTGCATTTTGCCTGTCCTTTGCGGACGGGCCGGCGCCAGGAGCCTATCCACGAAGCGCTCTTCCGCCTAAGCTCCGTCGAAAGAAGGTCAGGTGGGGTCTCCCGATGCAACCAACGCTCAAAGCACGCCGATCACTAGCCGTACTCTCAATTGCGGCCGGCATCGCTGTTGCTGTGCTCCTCGGCTCATGGTTGATCCCCGAGTTGCGCGGGCGTTCCACCGGCGAAGGGACAATCGTCTTCGCCGGCGACCGCTGGCCCGCCTATTTCGGAGACATCTATCGCGTCACCTTCGACGGGAAACGCACCAACCTGACCCACAGCAACTACGACGAAACTGACCCGCTGCTTTCGCCCGATGGGAAATGGGTGGCATTCGAGAGTAAGAAACCGGGTTACCCGGCAATCTTCATTGTTGGAGTTAACGGCGAGGGGTTGACGCAGATCTCACCCAAGCTTGGGTCGGAAGCAGATTGGTACAACAAGACCTGGTCACCTGACAGCAAATGGCTCGCTGTCAGCGAAGGTACTTTGAACACGTCGAAGCTGTACCTCCTACGAGTCGGTCGCAAGCCTCGGTTGATCGCTCGTGCTCACTCCGAGTTTACGGTCGACCCTTTGTTTCCGGCGTGGTCGCCGAGCGGTCAATCAATCGCCATAAACGTTTCCGGGGATGTTGACGTGCCGCAGGAGGTTCGTGTCGTCACACCAACCGGAGACCCGGTGTTCAGCGTCCCCGTACGCGACTCGGCTGAGTACGTTCCGCCCGCATGGTCGGCGCTCGGTCGGCTTGCCCTACTGGACGGGGCGAAAGTTCGTATCTTCAGCGAGCGAGGGCGATCTCTCTCTTCTTTCTCCGCTCGAACGTTCTCGTGGTCGCCAGATGGCAAGCGGGTCGCAGGCGTCATCGGAGGTCTGGTCGTGGTTCGCGACGGTAGCGACGGTCACGTCATCCAGCGCGAACGGGTCTATGCGAAGAAGGCCGTGAGTCGAGGCTTGAAAGAGAACGACTACTTCCCAGAGATCCTCTGGCTAGGGAACAATCGGATCGGCGCCAGCGGCTTGAGCATGAACATCGGTACCCCGGGATTCATTGCGAGGCACTCGGGTGAGCACATCGCCGTTGACATTCCGAGCGGCCGGATCCGACCGGTCAGCGAACGGCTCTGGTCGGCTTGGCAGCCGTGCGACTCTGGGGATGCTTCTTGCTCCTCATCCGACCACTCGCAAGTCGCTGAGACCGCCAGGTATCGCGGTGGCGGCTTTTACCTCCAGATCGCGCGGCTCGGGAGTGCCAACGTGAGGACGGTCCGGAGGCTAGTCCGAGTGCCCGGATGCTGGGGCGATACCAGCGTGATGGAGGCTGCAGTCTCGAGCGTGCAGCTCTCGACCAAGTCCAAATCGATCGTCTATCAAAGCTACTGCGTCCAGCCGTACTCGGATCTCTATTTGATATCCCCGGACGGCGGCAACCTGCACAGGCTTACGCGAGCGAGAACCTTCCTGGACGAACCGCAATGGTCACCCGACGGCCGGAAGATCGCACTCTCCCGCTCGGATGGTGTCGGAATATCCGGACGGGGTTGTCCGACGACGGTATGGATGATGAACGCGAACGGAAGGGGTTTGCATCGGCTCACCCCCAAGTCCGATGTCTCGGGTTGCGACGCCGACAGCAGCCCGAGCTGGACGCCTGATGGACGGAGCATCGTCTACTCGCACAGCGTCGTGGACGGAGAGAGTGAGTTTCGTATCATTTCCGCAGCTGGTGGGAAGCCGCGCGCTCTGCACGTCCGGAGCCCGTATTGGTATTGGGGGCCGAAAAGAATCGCCTATTTCGATAACGATGGCAACGTCTGGACGGCGAATCACGACGGAAGCGATCGGCGCCGGATGGCATCCAAGGCCGTCAAGGACTCGATGGTCTCTTCGCCAGTCTGGTCTCCTGACGGCCGCCGTTTCGCGTGGCTCGAGTCGACAG
>JADGPD010000025.1 GCA_017882615.1 Thermoleophilia bacterium | reverse complement strand
CACCGCGGCGCGCTAGAGGCGGGCGGCCCTACGATGGCTGTGCTCGGCTGCGGCATCGATCGCGACTACCCGCGCGCGCACGCCGCTTTGGCGCGGCGGGTCAGCGAGCTTGGACTGCTCGTCTCGGAGTACGAGCCCGGCGTCGAGCCGGCGCCCTGGCGCTTTCCCGCTCGCAACCGGATCATCGCGGGACTCGCCGGGGTGACGGTCATCGTCGAGGCGCGGGCGAAGAGCGGCGCCCTGATCACGGCAGATTTCGCGCTCGAAGACGGGCGCGAGGTCTTCGCCGTCCCGGGCGAGATCACCTCCGCGCTCTCGCGCGGCACGAACGAGCTGCTGCGTCTGGGCGCCGCGCCGCTTATCGAGGCGAACGACGTGCTCGCGGCGCTCGGGCTGGAGGAGGCGCCGGCTCGGCCTGGTCGCCCGCTCTCCGATCGGGCAAGCCGGCTGAGCGAGCTGCTGGCCGACCGCTCGGCCTCGGTGGACGAGTTGGTCGACAGATCGGGGCTCGCGGCGGACGCAGTTGCCGCGGCACTGGTGGAGCTGGAACTGGCCGGAGAAGCGATTTGTGCGGAGGGGGTGTATCGCGCAGGGCGCTAGTTGGCCTTAAGCCCGCGGAGCGTCAAGCGGGATGTCGCTCGACCTCGGTCTTCAGCGCTTCGAGGCCCTCGTCGAGGGACTTCTTCAAGGCCTTTTGGAGCGGTCGACGGAAGAGCCGGGAAAGGGCGCCGTCGAACGATTCGGCGGTCGTGACCGTCGTCTTTCCGTTCGTCCGCTCCAGATTCCAGCGGTGGACCGCCTTGATGCTCATCGCCCGGCCCGTCCAGGCGACGATGCGCGGCGGCTCGATCTCCCGAAAAGTGGAGACAATCGGCCCCGAGCTGGTCTTCCAGCGAAAGACGGACCCCTCTTGGAGACCGCCCTGGAGCGCTACCGACTTGACCTCGTGGTTCCACTCAGGCCAGCGCTCGACGTCGACGATGACGTTCCAGACGCTCTCCGGCTCGGCGTCGATCTCGATCTCGCTTTCGGCTATTACGCGAGCGTTGCGATTGATGTCCATCCGCCGGTCCTCGCTTCCTGATCGGGCTTCAAGGCGTGATGCGGTTTGTTGCGATCCAATTATCCCCATCGGGACGGCGCGAACGACGGGTCGCGGACGAACTCACATCCGGGCTCCCGGGCGGCAAGAGCGAGCTGCCGTGGCCGGGGTGCCGCAGTAGCCGGCGGAGCTGGAACTGGGCGCGCGAGCGGTTTGGGCGCAGGGGGTTTTACGAGTAGAGGGAACTCTGGCTGTACGGTGTATCCAGACGAACGTCACCGATTCGCGGTGAAGCGCCGAAAAATGGGGGTTTGAATGGGCTCAAACACGAAGCGACAGACGACAATGGCAAAGATGTCACGCGAGCGGGCACTCAGGGAAAAGCGCGCACGTAAACAGGAGAAGAAGGAAGAGAAGAAGTTGGCAGCCGCCGCCGCGCTGGCCGCCGAAGCTGCCGGTATCACGCTCGACGAGCCCGCCGAAGACGACGAGGCCGCGAGCGACGAAGAGCTCGCCTCAGAGTGAAAGCCCGTTTTGGGCTGCCCGACAAGATCGTTCGCTGACTCCGGCTCGGCGCGCCGCGCGCGGGATGTGACCGGCGACAGCACCTGCGCCGTATAGTCACAACCGTGAAGCGGACGCTGATACCCGTTGCTCTCGTCGGCGCCGCCTTGCTCCTCGCCGTTCTCGCCGGCTGCGGGGGACACTCGTCAGGGCCAACCTCGTTGAAGCTCATTGCGGACAGCGGAGGGGGCTCCAAAGCCGTCTTCCACCTGCGCTGTGATCCTGCCGGCGGCGACATCGCTCATCCCGCGCGGGCCTGTGCGACGCTCAAAGAGAACCCGGAGGCGCTTCTTCATCCGAAGCCGTTCCTTTGCCTCGCCGGGAGCTGGGATATCGCGATCACAGGTCGTTTCCACGGTCGCGCGGTGAACGCGAAGACGAACACATGCTGGACGCCGCAGATGGAGTTGATCAGACGGCTCGGGATAGCCAACCAGCTGAAGGCTCACATAGTTCCGTTCCCGGTGCGCCGGGATCTGTTCGCGAAGGTGGCCGAGATTCGGCCGGGGACGCCAGGCTGGATGATCCCGCTCGCTCAGGCAGAGGCCCGGTTGCTACACGATTCGAGGCCTGATCGAATGCGGATCGGCTTCGGATCGGCCAATCTCGTCGAGCTCTGGGGCAACTTCCACTGCCAGAATCGGCTCATCGTCAAGAACCGCCGGCCGCCCGATCAGATACGCAGGGGCGTCTATGCACGATTCACGATGGACACGAAGACCCGTCGCGTCACCAGCTTGTGGATCGGGCGGGCACTCCCCTAAAGCGGCAGCTCCAGCACGTCCTTCAGCTCCCCGAGGCGCTCCAGCACAGCCAGCGCCAGCGCCAGATCCTGGATCGCCAGCCCGGTCGAGTCGAAGGTGGTGATCTCCTCGGCGCCGGCGCGGCCGGGAGCCAGGCCCGCGAGCACGTCGCCCAGCTGAGTGACCTGAGCTTGCTCGAGCAGCTGCTCGCGCACCGGGTGCTGCAGCTCGCCGGCGTGCGAGGCCTGCGTCCAGTCGTCGCAGAAGACGTGTGTACGGGCCAGCTCGCGCGGGTCGATCTCGCACTTGCCGGGCCCGTCGGCGCCCATCAGGCTGACGTGCTGGCCCGGGCGCAGCGAGTTTTCGGGGAAAAGGATCTGGCGCCCCGGCGTGACCGTGGCGACGATGTCGGCGGCCAGGGCCTCCTCGCTGCTCGCGGCGACCTCGGCGCCGAGCTCGTCTGCGGCGGCTTTCGCTCGCTCGGGGTCTACGTCCCAGAGGAGCGGCTTGCGCCCGCGGGCGAGGAAGGTGCGGGCGGTCGCCTTGCCGTTCACCCCGGCGCCGATCACGGCGACGCTGTCTGCGTCGGCTCGCCCCAGCGTTTCGGCGGCCAGCACCGCCGCGGCGCCGGTGCGCAGAGCGGTCAGCGCCGAGCCTTCGAGCACGGCAACCGGCATTCCGGTCTCCGCGTCCGAGACGAGCACGATCGCCTTCACCGTCGGCAGCCCCTTCTCGAGGTTGACCGGGAAGGAGGTGACCCACTTCAGCACCGCGTGGCCGGCGCCGATCGCCGGCATGGCGCGAAAGTCGCCGTTGGGATAAGCGGCGACGTAGACCTTGGGCGGCATCGCCCACTCGCCGCGCGCGTAGGCGATGAAGCCGTCTCGCACCGCCTCGACGGCGCGCTCGGGCGAGACGGCGGCGAGGACGTTCTCGGCGCTCAGGTACGGGACCACGCCCGAAGCGTACTCGCCCGGTAGCGCGAAGAAAACCATCTGCCGGTTGGCTAGGGTGGCCTCCGGATGACAGTTCTGATCCGCATCGCCGCCGGCCTCTTCGTGGCCGCCCATGGTCTCGTTCACCTCCTGTATGTGATCCCCAAGCAGGACGATCCGAGCTTTCCATTCACTTTGGACGAGTCGTGGCTGCTGCCGGCGGCCGCTCGGCGTTCCAGCGGACTTGTCTTGGTTGCGGCTACTGTCGCGGCCTTCGCGCTTCTTGGACTGGCGGTTTGGGGGGTACCGGGGCTTTCCGGCGCGTGGCCGCTGATCGCAATCGTCGCGGCGGCGCTGTCGCTCGGCTTGCTCGTCGCGTTCTGGAGCTCGCATCTGTTCGTGGGCATTGGCATCGACCTCGCGCTCGTCGCGGCGGCGCTGATCCGGCCCGAGTGGGTCGAGAAGATCGTCGGTTGACTCCGTAGCGCTGGGATGTTCCGGCACAGAGCTGGCGCATTTCTGAGCACCTTTTCTCGCTACCGTTTCCCGCCCCGTGGGAGGGGGGGTGGGTAAAGGCGTCCGGACTCTGAGAAATCGAGCCTGCATTCATTGGACGAGTCTTCGCGCCGTCGAGCCGCCCGAGATGATTGACTACCGCCCGATGTCCGCCGCAGCCAGCATCGTCGTCGAGAGCCTTCGCATCCGCCGCGGCGGCGTAGTAGTGCTCGACGATCTCGCGCTCTCGGTCGCCTCGGGAAAGGTCACCGGCCTGCTCGGCCCCAGCGGCAGCGGCAAGACGACGCTGATGCGCGCGATCGTCGGCGTCCAGATCGTCGAGTCGGGGACGATCACCGTGCTGGGCGAGCCCGCCGGCACGCCGTCGCTGCGCTGGAAGGTCGGCTACATGACCCAGAATCCGGCCGTCTACGGGGATCTGACCGTGCGCGAGAACCTGCGCTATTTCGGTCACATCCTCGACGCCCCGCCCACGAACGTGGAAGAGGTGCTCGAGACCGTCGACATGACCTCCTTCGGCGACCGGGTCGTCAACCGGCTCTCGGGTGGTCAGCGGGCGCGAGTGTCGCTGGCGACCGCGCTGATCGGGAGTCCCGAGCTGCTCGTGCTCGACGAGCCCACGGTCGGGCTCGATCCGGTGCTCCGGCGCGACCTCTGGAAAGCCTTCAACGAGCTGGCAGCCCAGGGAAAGACGCTGCTCGTCTCGAGCCACGTGATGGACGAGGCCGACCACTGCGACGACCTGTTGCTGCTGCGCGACGGCAAGCTGGTGACTACCGGCACCCCGGCGGAGGTGCGCGCCCAGAGCGGCAAGCAGGATCTCGACGAGGCTTTCCTCGTTCTGATCAACGAGGAGGTCGAGTGAGCTTCCGCGCCACCTTCGCCACCGCGCTGCGCGTGCTCAAGCAGCTCCGCCGCGATCCGCGCACGATCGCGCTACTTCTACTCGTCCCGGTCGTACTGATCGTCCTGCTCGACCAACTCTTCCACGATCGCCGGCAGGTCTTCCAGCAGATCGGCGGGCCGCTGCTCGGCATGTTCCCGCTGATCGCGATGTTCCTGGTCACCTCGATCACGATGCTCAGAGAGCGCGTCTCAGGGACGCTGGAGCGCCTGATGGCGCTTCCTCTGGCCAAGCTCGACGTGCTGGCCGGCTACGCGATCGCCTTCGCGATCGTGGCGGCGGTGCAGGCGACGCTGGTCTCGATCGTCGCCTTCGGATTCCTCGGGCTGCATACGCAGGGCCCGTCCTGGGCGGTTGTGCTGCTGGCCATCTCGAACGCGGTGCTCGGCATGTCGCTGGGACTCTTCGTCAGCGCGTTCGCCCGCACCGAGTTCCAGGCGATCCAGTTCATGCCCGCCTTCATCTTCCCGCAGATCCTGCTTTGCGGACTGTTCACGCCGCGCGCGCAGATGGCCGGCTGGCTACGCGGGGTCTCCGATGCGCTTCCCTTCACCTACGCCTACGACGCGCTCCATCGCGCCACGGCGCTCGGAACCTTCGACGGGCGTTTTACGCTCGATCTCACGGTCACGGTCGGGGTGACGGTGCTCGCGCTCGCGCTCGGCGCCTCGACGCTCAGGCGGCGCACGGGATAAGAAGATGAATCGCCCGGAGCTGCTCGATCTGCTCGGCGGTCTCTTGCTCGAGCGCGAGTCGCCTCATCCGCTACGCGTCGCTGTCGACGGGCCGGACGGCGCCGGCAAGACGACGCTGGCCGACGAACTAGCCGAGTTCCTCGCGGGTAAGCGTCCGGTCATCCGAGCCGGGATCGACGGTTTCCACAAT
The DNA here is from genome assembly GCA_017882615.1 of Thermoleophilia bacterium. GTDB lineage: Bacteria > Actinomycetota > Thermoleophilia > Gaiellales > Gaiellaceae > Fen-549. Next base: position 17,231 of record JADGPD010000025.1, on the reverse strand, counting down.
CCGCGCGAGCTTCGCTACCGGCGCGGCCCCGATTCGCCCGAGGGCTACTTCCTCGACTCGTTCGATTACGAAGCGCTGCGAGGGCTTCTGCTCGAGCCGCTCGGTCCGGGCGGGTCGCGGCGCTACCGGCGCGCGCTCTTCGACTACCGGGTGGATAAGCGGGTCGCGGCGCCTGAGGAGGAAGCCTCGCCCGGCTCGATTCTCTTGTTCGACGGCGTCTTCCTGCTCCGCGACGAGCTCAGATCTTTCTGGGACTTCTCGGTCTTCGTGCACGCGGACTTTGACGAGATAGTTCGCCGCGCCGAGGCGCGCGACCGGGAGCTGATGGGCGGCGTGGAAGCTGTGCGGGAGCGCTACCGCAAGCGTTACATCCCCGGCCAGGAGTTGTACTTCAGCAGCTGCGCCCCGCAGGAAGTCGCCGAAGTCGTCCTCGATAACACGAATGTAAACGAGCCGAAGCTAAAGCGATAAAAGATCGGGGTTTCTTGATCGCGGTGGCTGGTGACGGCACTTCTCTCCTCGCCCGCCAACGAGCCACCCGCCCGCGGGGTCGTAAAAATTAGCCAGAGAAGCGCACGAGAGGTGCCGACTTCGTATCGAATCGCCCCGCGCCATCGGGCGTCACGCCCGCGTGGAACGAAAACGCCGTCTTGCCTAGCGCTCTAGACGGCCTTGACGGCGGCGATCAGCTTCAGGATCGAGTCCTTGGCGTCGCCGAACAGCATCGAGGTCTCGGGCTCGTAGAAGAGGTGGTTCTCGATTCCGGCGAAGCCCGGGTTCATCGAGCGCTTGAGCACCACGACCGCCTTGGACTTGTCGACGTCCAAGATCGGCATGCCGTAGATCGGGCTGGTGGAGTCGGAGCGGGCGGCCGGGTTGACCACGTCGTTGGCGCCGATCACGAGCGAGACGTCCGTCTGCGGGAACTCCGAGTTGATGTCGTCCATCTCTTTCAGCTGCGTGTAGGGCACGTTGGCCTCGGCCAGGAGAACGTTCATGTGCCCCGGCATGCGCCCGGCGACCGGATGGATGGCGTACTCGACGCTGACACCGCGTGCCGTGAGCAGATCGGCCAGCTGGCGTACGTCGTGCTGCGCCTGAGCCACTGCGAGACCGTAGCCGGGGACGATGATCACCTTGTGCGCGTAGGCGAGCATGATCGCTACGTCCTCGGCGGTGGTGGAGCGAACCGTCAGGCCCTCGTTCGAGGCGCCTTCCCCGCCGCCGGCCTGGATCTGGCCGAAGGCGCCGAAGATGACGTTCCCGAGCGAGCGGTTCATCGCGTGGCACATCATCAGGGTCAGCAACGTACCGGAGGAGCCGACGAGCATTCCGCTGACGATCAGGACGTTCTGGCGCAGCTCGAAGCCGGCTGCCGCGGCGGAAAGACCGGTGCAGGCGTTGAGCAGGGAGATCACCACCGGCATGTCGGCGCCGCCGATCGGCAGCACGAACATGACGCCGAAGGCGAGCGCGCCGGCGATCTCGATCAGAAGCAGCCAGATCAGCTGGTAGCTGTGGCCGCCGAGGATGATCGCTCCGGCCGTGATGCCGATCAGGAGAAGAAGGATGTTGCCGACTCTCTGGCCCTTCCAGACGATCGGGCGGTCGCCGACCAGGCCCTGCAGCTTGCCGAAGGCGATCATGCTGCCGGCAAAGGAGATGCTTCCGATCAGCGCCGAGATGATGATCGCGCCCGACTCGTTCCAGATGATGCGCCCGGGCAGGCCGGCCTTCTCGTGGAACTCGACCAGCGCGACCAGGGCCACTGCGCCGCCGCCGACGCCGTTGAACAGCGCCACCATCTGCGGCATGTCGGTCATCTTCACCTTGCGCGCGCCGACCCAGCCGATCGTGCCGCCGATCACACCGCCGATCGCGATGATCCCGTAGCCGAGGCCGTAGAAGTGCTTCTGCGCGAGGGTCACCGCGATGGCAAGAGCCATGCCGACGGCGCCGAGCTGGTTGCCCAGCCGCGCGTGCTTCGGAGAGGAGAGGAACTTGAGCGCGAGGATGAACGCGACGATCGTCGGCAGATAAGCCAGTGTGGTCAGGTTGGCGCTCACTCGCTTACTTCCCCTTGAACATCTCGAGCATGCGGTCGGTGACCGCGAACCCGCCGACGACGTTGGCGCTGGCCAGAACCATGGCAAAGAAGCCCACGATCTGAGCGAGCGTTGAGTGCAGGTTCGCTCCCGTGATCAGGATCGCGCCGACGATCACGATGCCGTGGATCGCGTTGGTGCCCGACATCAACGGGGTGTGCAGGAGCGTCGGCACCTTGGAGATGACCTCGATACCGAGGAAGATCGCCAGGATCAGCACCGTCAGCTCAGCCAGGAATACGGCCGTGTTACCGCTCACGATTTTGTCTCCTTCTTGGTTACACAGGCGCCCGCGATGATCTCGTCCTCGAAGTCGAGCTTGAGCTCGCCGTCCTTGACGAGCAGCCCGAGCAGCGAGGCGACGTTGCGCGCATAAAGTTGGCTGGAGTGGAAGGCCATCTCGCTCGGCAGGTTGGTCGAGCCGACGACGGTGATGCCGTCCTTCTCGACGATCTCGCCGGGGACGGTGAGAGCGCAGTTGCCGCCGCTCTCGGCGGCGAGGTCGACGATCACCGAACCGGGGCGCATCGCCTCGGCCGCGTCGGCCGGGATCAGCTTCGGCGCCGGGCGACCGGGGATCATCGCGGTGGTAATGATGACGTCGAAGTCCGGGATGCGCTTCTCGAGCTCGGTCTGCTGCTGCTTCTGCTGCTCGGGGGTGAGCTCTTTCGCGTAGCCGCCTTCGGTCGCTTCGCCGACGACGCCGAGGTCGAGGAACATGGCGCCGAGGCTCTCGATCTCCTGCTTGACGGCGGGGCGGATGTCGAAGGCCGAGACGACGGCGCCGAGGCGGCGGGCCGTTGCGATGGCCTGCAATCCGGCGACGCCCGCGCCGATCACGAGCAGCTTGACCGGTGCGATCGTTCCGGCTGCCGTCATCAGCATCGGGAAGAGCTTCGGGACGCGGTCGGCGGCGACTATCACGGCCTTGTAACCGGCGACCGTGGCCTGCGAGGACAGTGCGTCCATCGACTGAGCGCGGGTGATGCGCGGAACCGACTCCATCGCCAGGCCGACAACTCCCTGCTTGGCCAGCGCGTCGATTCCCTTCTGGTCGGTCAGCGGCTGCAAGAAACCGATCAGAACGGCGTCCTTCTTGAGAAGTTTGAGCTCGGCGGCGCTCGGCTTGGCGACCTTGGCGACGATGTCGGCACCGAGAGCCTCCTTGGCGCCGGCGAGCGTGGCACCGGCCTTTTTGTACGCCGCGTCGGTGAAGGCGGCGGCAGCTCCCGCGCCCTTCTCGACCACGACCTCGAGCCCTTGGCCGGTCAGCTTGGCAACGACCTCCGGAACGAGAGCGACCCGCGCCTCGCCGGCAGCCGTTTCTTTGGGCACTCCAATCTTCACGGCGCTGACTCTAGCGGAAAGAAGCAACCCCTCTGTGGGGACAAGCGATCTCAATGGCGGTGCGGGTTTACGACAGGTCAGAATCGTTCTGGTCGATTTCGACGGCGACGATTTAGATCAAGGCTCCGGGCGCGTTTCGGCCGGCGCGGGCCTGGTCGCTGCCGAGACGGGAGCGCGTCGCAGAAAGGCTAGAGCGAGAGCAGCGCGCGCACTCTGGCGATGACCTGGTCGGTGAACTCGCTCGTTCCGCTCGTGCCGCCGAGGTCGCCGGTGCGATAGCCGGCCTGAATGGCATCGAGGCAAGCCAGGCGAATCGCGTTTCCGGCCGCCTTCATCGCCTCGTCGCCGTGAACCAAAAGAGCGGCTGCCGCGAGGATCATCGCCAGCGGATTGGCCGAGTCTTTCCCGAGCAGAGTCGGCGCCGTACCGTGCGGTGCCTCGGCCATCAAGCGCACGGGAACGAAATTCTCGTCGAGCGCGGCGACCAGCGATTCCGCCCCCGCGATCGACCCGAACATCGGCAATACGAGGTCGGAGAGGATGTCGCCGTCGCGGTTGAGCGCGGGAATCACCAGCGATTTACCCTCGATACCGAGCAGAAGCGCGAAGGTCGCGTCGATGAGTTGGGGCTCGTAGCTGACCTCGGGGTGCCTTTTCGCCGCCGCGTCGAGCTCTTCTTTGAACATTCCTTCGTAAACCGGGCTGACGGTGAACTTGGGACCACCGAAAACCGTTGCGCTCATGATCTCTGCTTCACGGAAGGCGAATTCGGCGACCGCATGACAGACGCTGCGTTCGATGCGCTCCTTGCGATAGGCGACTTCGGTGTCGCCTTCGCCCTCGCGCCATTCCTCCGCGCCATATGCGTCGCCGACGGCCATTCTTACCACCGCGATCGGCGCCTCGACCTTGGTGAGCGGAGTCACGCCGGGGATGCAGCGGCCGGTGCGGACGATTACCTGGGCGCCGATCTCCTCGCGCAGGATGCGGTTGGGGGAACCGACGTCGCCGGGTTTCTCGGGCGTGATCGTCGGTGCCTTCAGACCCAAACCGAGAGCGCGTATCGCGGCGGCTGCTTCCGAGACGACCGCGTTTTGAGTCGCGCGCCGGTTTTCGAGCGAAAGGTCGAATCGCCGTAACTCGAGCTCTAGACCGATCGCATTCGGCGCGAGCACCCGCAGCGTCTGCTCCAGCAGTTCCTGCCCGGTCTCATCGCCTTCGAGTATGGCAAGCGATCGTTTCTGCACGGCGCCATCGTAGCGGTCTTGACGGGTTGAATCCCTTGCTTCTTTGGATTCGCGCCGTTCGCTGGCGGGTAGGGCTCGAGAAATGCGTAGATCGTTTTAGTTCCGAATGCCTATTTGCCATAGGGAGAACGTCGAATCACACAGCGTAGGAATTCCGGCTTTCAGGTAAACGAAAGAACGGGCTTCACTAACCAGCGATTTTCGCTACGATAAACGGGTTGTTCCAATTAAGTAGGAGGATTACGTGGCCCGAAAAACAGTGCTTGTATGTGACAGCTGCAGCAAAGAGATCGACGAGGGTAAGGGAGCCACGCTTCGTTTGAGCTACGCCGATGCACGGCGCGGCGCGAAGCAGGCCGACCTCTGTGAGGTTTGTGCTCAGGATACGCCTGGGCATGCGGTCGCCCGTCGTGGTCGCCGCCCCAAGAGCGCCACTGCCTGAGCAGAGCATTTCGTAGGTATCGACGAGGGACGGGCGACCGTCCCTCGTCTCGTTCGACCCCGATTACTTCCCGGCGATGAGATGAGGCTCGTCGCTAGACAGGCGCAGACTACGATGAACCGGTGCCGCTGAATCTTCTCGTCGGGCCGGCGAATGCCGGCAAGGTTGAAAGGCTGCTCGAGCAGTTCTCGGCGGCGCTCGATCGGCACCCCTTCCTAGTGGTTCCGAACGCCGGCGATATCGCGCGCCTGCAGCGAGATCTTCTGCGGAGATCGCCTGCGCTTTTTGCCGGCCAGGTCGGAACCTTCGACGATCTGTTCCGGGAGCTCGCTGGCACCGCGGGCACGCGAGGCACACTGGGCGACGCGGGGCGCCGCCTGCTCGTCCGGTCGCTGCTCGAGAAAGCGGAGTTGGGCTCCTTCTCGCGCTCGGCCCGCTTCGGCGGATTTGTCGACGCACTGGTCGAGGGATTCGCCGAGCTCGAGTCGGCATTGATCGAGCCGGCGCAGGTGGCCGGAGAGCTGGGCGCGCTCTACTCACGCTACCTCGATCGGCTCGAGCAGCTTGGCCTGGCCGATCGCGAGCTGGAGCGCTGGCTATTCGCCGATCGCCTGAGCAGCGAAGCCGATGCGTGGCCGCCGGAGCGCCCGCTCTTCGTCCACGGCTTCGAAGACTTGACCGGCGCCCAGTGGCGCCTGCTCGATGCGCTCGCTGCGCGCGCGGACGTCACGGTGGCGGTTCCCTACGAGCCCGGACGCGCGGCCTTCAGCGCGCTCGCCGGCACACAGCAGGAGCTTGCCCGCCGCGCCGCCGGGCGGATAACCGAGCTACCGGCGCGTTCGAGCGAATACGCGCACCCGGCGCTGGCCTACATCGAGCGCAGGCTGTTCGAGCCCGTCGACGCGGCGTCCGCGCCGCCTAGCGAAGGCGCCGTTCGCTTTCTCGAGGCCTCGGGCTCGCGCGCGGCCTTCGAGCTGGTGGCCGAGGAGGCGCTGACTCTGCTCAGGCAGGGAGTCGAGGCGGAGGAGATCGCCGTTATCTGTCCGTCGCTGGACCGGCGGCGGGCCTCGCTGGAGACGGCCTTCTCCGCCTTCGGGCTTCCCTACGTGCTCGAAGCTCGCGTCAGGTTGGCTCAGATCCCGTTCGGGCACGCGCTCTGCGGACTGCTTCGCTTTGTCTGGCTCGGCGGCGAGCGCTCGGATCTCTTCTCGTTTGTGCGCTCTCCCTACTCCGAGGTGACCCGTTCGAGCGCCGACTTCCTCGAGGGGCGCCTGCGCGGCCGAGCCGTGCACAGCCCGGCGCGCATCGAAGCGGAGCTGGCGTCGCTCAGGAACGGGCGGCAACTGGCCGACCTGGAGTTGCTGGCGGGAAGCGGTTCGCCTCTTGAACTGGCGCGCGAGCTCGCCATGTTGATGATGCAGCGCGCCTACGGCCTGGAGGGCCCGCCCGCCTCCGAGCGGGCGCGCCTCGATCTGCGCGCCTTCGAAAGCGTTCGCGCACTCCTCGATGAGCTCGACGGTTGGCAGGAGCTGAGTGGGCAGCCGCTCGAGCGAGACGATCTCGTGGCCGCGCTGGAGCGGGCGCCGGTTCGCATCGGCTCCGCCGACGAACCCGGGCGCGTTCTCGTAAGCGATCTCCTGCAAACGCGGGCGCGCCGGTTCAAAGCGGTCTTTCTGATCGGGCTGGAGGAGGGCAGCTTCCCGCGCCGCTCGTCGAAGCACCGCCTGCTCGACGACGAGGCGCGCGAACAGCTCGAGCAGAAGGCGGCGGCGCCGGCGCCCGCCGAGGAGCTGGAGCGCGATCGCTTTCTCTTCTACAACGCCTGCACCCGTGCCTACGAGAAGCTGTTCCTGGTGCGCGAGTCGGCCAGCGAGGACGGCTCGCCGCGCCAGGCGAGCCCGTTCTGGGAGGAGCTGCGCGAGCTCTTCGATGCCGCCGAGGTCGAACGCTGGACGAAGCGCCGCTCTCTTTCCAAGCTCGTCTGGGACGACGTCGCTCAGGCGCCGAACGAGCGTGAGCGCCTGCGCTCGCTGGCCGCTCTAGCCTCCTCGCGCTCGGCGGAGGCGCGAGCACTCGCTCGGGCGAACGGCTGGGAGAGGCAGCTCGAGCGCGCGCTTCATGCGCTCGAGCGACCGACAAAGCTCGTCAATCCGGTGGTGCTCGACGAGCTGCGGGCGCGCGGCACCTTCTCGGTTACCGAGCTCGAGGCCTTCGGCACCTGCTCGGAGATGTGGTTCGTCGAGCGCGTCGTCTCGCCGCGCGAGATCGACGGAGAGGTCGACGCGAAGCTGCGCGGCTCGGTCGCCCATCAGACGCTCTACCGCTTCTTCTCGGGCCTGCCCAAGCGTTTCGGCGCCGACCGGGTCGACGAGAGCAGGCTCGACGAGCAGCTCGAGTTCTTGCGCGAATGCCTGACCGATGCGATCGCGGGCCAGGTGCGGCTGGAGCTGGAGGAGCTGGAGCTGAGGGAGCTGGAGGCCGGGCTCTGGCGCGACCTCGAGCAGTTCGTCAGGAGCGAGGCCACCTCCCCGCTGCCGCTGGTGCCCAAGCGCTTCGAGGTCGGCTTCGGCAGCGAGCGCTCGGCGGCGGAGTTGAAGCGCGGTCTCGATCTCGGCGAGCTGACCGTCTCGGGAAAGATCGACCGAATCGACCTCGACCCCTTTGCCGCCCGCGGTCTGGTTCAGGACTACAAGTCGGGCCGAACGGCCCAGTCGGCCGTCCAGATCGAGGCCGAGATGAAGCTCCAGCTTCCGCTTTACCTGCTGGTGCTGAGAGATCTCATCGGCGTCGAGCCGCTCGGGGGCGTGTACCGGGCCCTGGCGGGCGAGCGGCCGGCGCGCGGCCTTCTGCGCGCCGAGGCGCGCGAGGACGGCGTTCCCGGCTTTTCCGAGAACGACTATCTGCCCGAGGACGAGTTCTGGGCCAAGGTCGAGTGGGCGAAGGCGACTGCGCGCGCCTTCGCGGCTCGCATCCGATCGGGCGACGTGCGCCACGACCCGCTCGGGCTGGACGTGCGGCCGAGCGACGCGGAGGGCTACCAGAGCGAATGGGGTCGTTGTCCGAGCTGGTGCCGGCTCGCGCCGCTTTGCCGGGTGCCGAGAAGATGAGCGCACGGCGTCCCAATCCCGAGCAGCAGCGCGCGATCGAGGCCTCCGGCCTGGTCTTCGTCTCGGCCGGCGCCGGCACGGGCAAGACGATGGTGCTGGTCGAGCGCTTCTGCCGCTCGGTGGTCGAGCGCGGGCTGCCGGTCGATTCTCTGCTCGTCATCACCTACACCGACCGCGCCGCCGGTGAGCTGCGCAGCCGCATCCGCGCGGCTCTGCACGAGCGAGGACGCTCCGATCTCGCCCGCGAGCTCGACGGCGCCTGGATCTCGACCATCCACGGCTTCTGCAACCGGCTGCTGCGCAAAAACGCCGTGGCGGCGGGCGTCGATCCGCATTTCCGTGTGCTCGACGCCGAGCAGGCGCTGGTGCTGGGGCGCGAGGCCTTCGGCGCGGCGATGACGGAGTTTTCCGCGAGCGTCGAGCCCGAGCGGACGACGCTCGTCGTCTCCTACGGGCGTCGCGGGCTCGAGCGGATGATCATCTCGGCGCACGAGACGCTGCGCTCGGCCGGACGAGCGCTCGAGCTGGAGCTCTCCGGAGCGTCGCCCGGCGTCAGTCCCGAAGCCGCCCTGAGGGCGGAGGCCGAGGCGCTCGCCGCGGATGCCGAGGCGCCGGAGCAAACACGCAACTCCGCCCGCGAGCTCGTCGAGCTGCTCGACACGCATCCGGGCGCGGAGGTCTTTCTTCACCTGGCGACCTTCAAGGTCAGGCGCTGCGATCGAACCGAAGCCTACGAGCAAGCCAGAAAGGCGCTCCAGCAGACGGCCTGGGACGAGCTGGCGCTACACGACCGAGACCTGTTGCAGGAGTTGCTCGAGGCCTTCGACCGTGCTTACCGCGGCGCCAAGGACGCCGCCTCTGCGCTCGACTTCGAGGATCTGCAGCTCTACGCGCGCGACCTGCTGAAGAGCGACGCACGAGTGCTCGAGCGCGAGCGCCTGCGCTTCCGCTCGCTGATGGTGGACGAGTTCCAGGACACGAACCGGCTGCAGTGCGAGATCATCGATCTGCTCGCGGGCGAGGTCGGGGCGGCCGCCTCGGCCGGCGCCGCCGGGGTCGAGGAACTCTTCTTCGTCGGCGACGAGTTCCAGTCGATCTATCGCTTCCGCCATGCCGACGTTGACGTCTTCCGAGGTCGCCGCTCACAATCCGGCGGCGTACTCGATCTGACGCTCAACTACCGCTCGCGCCCCGAGGTTCTGGGCGTCGTCAACCACCTCTTCGGGCAGGATTTCGGCGCCGGCTACCAGCCGCTGGCCGCCGCCGGAACGGATTTCCCACCGCTGAAGGGCCCGGCCGTCGAGCTGCTCGTGACCGACAAGGCGAGCTACGGCTCCGCCAGCGACTGGCGCCGCGCCGAAGCTCGTCAGATAGCCGCGCGCGTGAACGAGCTGGTGAAAAGCGGCGAGGCTACGCCGGGCGAGATCGTCTACCTGTTCGCCGCGGGAACCGACGCCGAGCTGTACGAGCAGGAGCTGCGCGCGCTCGATCTTCCCACCTACCGCGCCACCGGTCGCGGCTACTACGGCCAGCAGCAGGTGCTCGACCTGCTTGCCTATCTGCGCCTGCTGCACAACCGCTACGACGACGAGGCGCTCTGCGGCGTGCTGGCCTCGCCCTTCGTCGGCGTCTCGAACGACGCTCTCTTCCTGCTCAGGCGCGCCGCACCCAGGCGCCCGCTCTTCTGCGGGCTCGAGCGCGGCCTGCCGCCCGGTCTCGCACCCGCCGACGAGCGCCTCTTTCGCGCCTTCCGCCAGCGCTACGAGCGCCTCGCCGCCGCCTCGGAGGTGCTCTCGCTCGAGCAGCTCTGCGAGCAGATCGTCTGCGAGCACGATTACGACCTGGCGCTACTCGCGCAGTGGGACGGGCGCCAGCGCTACGCCAACGTGCGCAAGCTGGCGCGGATGGCGCGCTCCTTCCAGGAGCTGCGCGGGCCCGACATCGAAGGCTTCGTCCGCTTCGTCACCGATCTCGGCGCCGCCGGAGCCTCGGCTCAGGAGGCGCCGGCCGAAGAGGAGGGCTCCGACTCGGTGCGGTTGCTCACCATCCACGCCGCCAAGGGGTTGGAGTTCAAGGTGGTCGTCGTCGCCGACGCCGGGCGGGGGAAGCCTCGTCCCTCGTCAGACGAGATCCTCTGCCTGCCCGACGGGCGCCTCGGCTTCCGCGTCGCCGATCCGCGCGGCGGCAGGCGCCGTCCCGCGCTCGGCTACGACGAGCTGTGCAAGCTCGACGCCGAGCAGGAGGATGCCGAGCGAAGGCGCCTCTACTACGTGGCGATGACGCGCGCGGCCGAGCGCCTGATCGTCTCCGGCGCGATCGAGCCCGGTAGCGCGGCCGACGGCCAGACGCCGATCGGATGGATCATCGAGCGCCTCGGCGCGGACGTGCTGGAACGGGCCGGCGAGGAGCCTCTGCAGATCGACTGCGGCGAATCGAGCCTGCTCGTGCGGGTCGATCGCGCCGCGCCTCGGGCCGAGCAGTCCGAGACCGGCGCCGAAGCCGAGGAGATCAGCCCCGGCGCCCAGCTCTCCTTCTTCCAGCAGGGTCTGGCAGAGGCCGTTACGTCCGGCCCCCGGGTCGCGCCGCTCGAGCCGCTCGAGCCGCTCGTCTCGCCGCCCCTGCAGCAGCCGCGCCGGCTCTCCTACAGTTCGCTCAGCCTGTTCAAGAGCTGTTCGTATCGCTATTTCGCCGAGCGCGTCTGCGGCATGAAGCCTCTGTCGCGGCTCGGCGCCGAAGCAGACGGCGGCGGCCTTCTCGCCACCGAGCTCGGCAGCGCGGTGCACGAGCTGCTCGAGGCGATCGACCTGAACGCCCCCGTTGCGCCGGCCCGCGAAGAGCTCGCAGGCAGCGTGCGCACGAGCTACGCCACGGCAACGAGCGAGAACCTGGAGCGAATCGCGCGCCTGGTCTCGAACTACTGCGACTCCGAGCTGGCAAAGAGGGTGGCCAAGCTGACCCGGCTCTCGACCGAGCTCTACTTCGTCTTCGAGCTCGACGAGGTGCTCGTGAACGGATTCCTCGACGTCGTCGCCTTCGACGGCAAGAAGGCCTTCGTGCTCGACTACAAGAGCAATCTGATCGACAGACCCGCCGAGGAGATCGTCGAGAGCGAGTACCGCCTGCAACGGATCGTCTATGCGCTCGCCTGCCTGCGCGCCGGCTACGAGGAGGTGGAGGTCGCTTACGCCTTCCTCGAGCAGCCGGATGTGGTCGTCAGCGCCAGCTTCTGCTCGGGCGACGTGGCCGAGCTGGAGCGCGAGCTTGGCGCCGTGATCGAGCAGGTCGCGCGCGGCGAGTTCACGCCGACGCCAGGTCAGCGCATCTGCTCGGACTGCCCGGCCAACGACGTCGTCTGCGCCGGCATGGACTTGCCCGGTGCGCCGCCGCGGCTCGTCGTCCAACCCGCAGGGAGTTGACGTCTTCGTGCCGCCGCGCGACTACACGGTCGAAGCCAGGCGCCGGCTTCCCGCGGCGACGAAGAGGATCGGGCCGCTGATCGAGCGGCTCACGCTCGAGCACCCGGATGCGAAGATCGCGCTCAGCTTCTCGGGAGATGTCGAGCTGCTGGTCGCGGTGATGCTCTCCGCCCAGACCACGGATCTGAACGTCAACCGCGTAACCGAGCGCCTCTTTCGCAAGTACCACCACCCCGAGGACTACCTAGCCGTGCCGGCCGAAGAGCTGGAGCGGGACATCTTCGCGACCGGCTTCTACCGCCAGAAGGCGCGCTCGATCCGCGGCGCGATGCGGGCACTCGTCGAGGAGCATCGTGGCCGCGTGCCGCGCAGCGTCGAGGAGCTGGTGCGACTGCCGGGAGTGGGGCGGAAGACGGCCAACGTCGTCTGCGCCGAGCTGGGGGAGGCGCAGGGCATCGTCGTCGACACCCACGTCCGTCGCCTGGCGCAACGTCTCGCGCTCACTCGCGAGCAGGATCCGGTCAAGATCGAGCGCGACCTGATGCGCATTGTTCCGCGCGCGGACTGGCGCCTCTTCCCGCACCTCCTGATCTGGCACGGTCGCCGCGTCTGCGACGCACGGCGCCCGGCCTGCGAGCGCTGCGTGCTGGCGGATCTGTGCCCGTCCAGCCGGGCCTGAGGCGGTCGTCTCCAAGTCGGCACGGTTTCGACCTTCTCGTGCGACACCTCGGCTCTGGACGGCCGGTATCTTCGAACGACCCCGCGGGCGGGTGGTTCGGGGGAGGGCGACGAGAGAAGTGCCCGAAACCGCGACGACCGAGCGCCCGAGCTCTACGACCCGTTAGCCGGCGACAAGGCCACCAAGAGGCCGCCATCGTCGTCGTAGGCCGGGAACAGGTCGCAGACGAGCCGCTTCTCGCTTCCGCTGTGGGCTCGCATGGTCATCGGCTCCCCGAGCCGTCGCACGCCCCATTCCAGCGCCAGCGCAACCGGGTCCTGATCGCCGCCGGCCGTCAACGTGAGGCCCTCCCGCACATCGCGCCCGATCAGGTCCGCCTCCTCGAAGCCGGTCAGCTCGAACACACCGCGCCCGACTGCGAGCACGCGCCCCTCCCGGTCGCAGGTCACGAGCCCGGTATTCGGACCCGGGTAGTAGTCCTCCATCAGCTCGAACAGGAAGCCGAAGCCGCAGCTGCGGCAGGCCGCAGGCGCGTCCGAAAAACCCTCCGTCCCGTCGACGTCGACCGAGCGCTGCTTGCAGTTCGGACAGATGTACAGAGGCATGAGCGGATCGTATCTGGGGCGACGCACCCGAGGTCGCCGGTCTCCGCCGCCGCTCTATCGAATGCCCCAGCCCTGCCTGCGGCACAATAGTCGGCGATGGACAAGCGCGAGACCTACCGGGTGGAGATCGGGGCGCTCACGCGCCACCTGCCGCTGTTCGAGGTTGCTCCGAACACGCGAATCGCGCTCTTCAACCTGCTCGGCGACAGCGAGGTCGTGCAGGCGGCGGCCGAGGCGCTGGCGATCGAGCTGGCGGAGATCTCTCCCGACGTTCTGGTCACGGCCGAGACGAAGAGCATCCCGCTCGCCTACCAGCTCGCCGTCGAGCTGGCGCGGCCCTGGGTCGTGCTGCGCAAAACCTACAAGCCCTACATGGGCGAGGCGCTCTCGCACGAGAGCCTGTCCATCACCACCGGAGCGCCCCAGACGCTCTACCTGGACGAGAAGGATCAGGCGCTGGTTCGCGGCAAGCGAATCGCCATCGTCGACGACGTGATCAGCACCGGCAGCACCCTGCGGGCGATGAGGAGCCTGATGGACGAGGCCGGCGCCGAGACGGTCGTCTGCGCCGCGGTCTTTATCGAGGGTGACGGGGGCGGGACCGAAGACGCGCTCGCGCTCGGGCGGCTGCCGCTCTTTCCGGCTCAGGCTTCGTAGACATCGTTCGAGACGGCGCGCGCACCCAATCCTTGCTCGATGACCGATTACCTGTCTTGACTTAATCGGTCAGCAAGGTACTATGCAGCGCATAGTAGACCAGGGAACCCTCTCGCAGCTTCGCCGGGGCGTGATCGAGTACTGCGTCCTGGCACTCCTTCGCGACGGCGAGCGCTACGGCTTCGAGCTGGTGCGCACACTGAGCGAGGTTCCCGGCATGGTCACCAGCGAGGGAACGCTCTACCCGCTGCTCAGCCGCCTGCGCCGCGCCGGCGTGGTCGAGACGAGCTGGCGCGAGTCCCCCTCGGGCCCGCCGCGCCGCTATTACCGTCTCACTGCTTCCGGCCGCTCCGTGTTGGAGGCCTTCAGCGGCGAGTGGGTCAGCTTCCGAAACGCCGTCGATCACTTCCTCGAACAGGAGAAAGCCGTATGAACGCCGCCACGCTGCACCCGCTCGCCCGCGACTACTTGAAGCGACTGAAGAAAGCCGCCGCGGTTTTGCCACGCGCACGACGAGGCGAGCTGCTCGCCGAGATCGAATCGCATCTGAGCGAAGCTCTTCCGGCCGGCGCGAGTGACGCCGAGGCGCTGAACGTGCTCGACCGTCTGGGCGAGCCCGAGGAGATCGTCGCCGAGGCCGGAACCGGGCAGGTGCTCGCTCCCCGGGCGGGGTTGAACGAATGGTTGGCGATCCCGTTTCTACTTGTAGGCGGCCTGATCATCCCGGTCATCGGCTGGTTCGTCGGTGTCGTGTTGCTCTGGAGCTCGAGAATCTGGACGCTGCGCGACAAGCTGATCGGGACGCTGATTCTGCCCGGCGGGTTGGCTGCTTCCGCATTCCTCTTCCTCGGCGGCGCGGGCATGCAGACCTGTAGTGGTAGCTCGGGCACGAGGAGAAACCCAGCGACCGGAAAACTCGAGCGCTTCAGCGAATCGAACTGCCCGAGCTACTCGACCCTACACGTGACGCTCGCGATCATTGCGGCGATCCTTCTCGTCGTGCTTCCCATCCTCACTTCGATCTACCTGGGCCGGCGCACTACCCGAGCGGAGGTCGCCGCATGAAAGACCCCTCGCTCCACCCGCTTGCCCCCGACTACCTGAAGCGGCTGAAGAAAGCCGCGCGGCGCCTTCCTCGCGCCCGGCGCTACGAACTAGTTGGAGAGATCGAAGCGCATCTGATCGAGGCTCTTCCGGCCGGCGCGAGCGAGGCCGAGGCGCGGAACGTGCTCGATCGCCTCGGGGAACCGGCGGAGATTGTCGCGGAAGCTGGGCCGTCGCAGCTACTCAAGGCTCCGGTGGCGGCGCACGAATGGTGGGCAATCCTGCTTCTCTTGATTGGAGGGTTGGTCATTCCTTTTCTCGGCTGGTTCATCGGCGTCGTGCTGCTCTGGAGCTCGAGAGTCTGGACTCTGCGTGACAAACTGATCGGGACGCTAGTGCTGCCCGGTGGGTTGGCGACTCCGGCTTTCGTCTTCACCTTCGTCGCCGCTAGCACGGGGTCCGGAAACGACAATCCCGGAGGAGGCGTGAACTACTACCTCACCCTAGTGTTGCTCGGAGGCTTGGCGGTGCTTCCCGTTCTCACGGCGGTTTACCTAAGTCGGCGCGCCGCGAGAACGGAAGCGGCGGCGTGAACGACTCAACACTCAACCCGATTGCCCGCGACTACTTGAGACGACTTGAGAAAGCCGCTCGACACCTTCCTCATGTCCGTCGCAACAACGTCGGGAGTCGAGGCGCTAGATCCAGCGCTTGCGCCGGAAGTACACGATCTGGACGATCGTGGTGGCCACGATCCAGCCCCAGGCCCACCAGTAGCCGAAGCCCCAGCTGAGCTCGGGGATGTGGTGGAAGTTCTGACCGTAGAGGCCGACGATGAAGGTCGGGACGAGCAGCATCGAGGCGATCGCGGTCAACTTCTTCATCACCTCGTTCTGGTCGATCGAGATCTTGGCCTGGCTGTAGTCGCGCACGCCGGCGACCAGGTCGCGCGCCAGCTCGAGACCCTCACTCGCGCGCAGCAGCTTGTCGTAGGAGTCCTCGAAGTGCAGCTCGACCTCGCGTGTGAACTGGCGCTTGCCGCCGATCTCGATCCTTCCGTCGAGCACGCGCCGGACGGAGTCGCGCGTGGGTGTGAGCGTGCGGCGAACGTGCAGCAGGTCGTGGCGAAGCTCCGAGATGCGGCCGCGGATGACGTCCGCCGCCAGGCTCTCGACGCCCTCCTCGAGCTCGTCGATCTCATCCTCGAGCGTATCCACCAGCGAGAGATAGCGCTCGGCAACTTCATCCACCAGCGCGTAGACGAGCATTCCGGTTCCCGCCGGTCCGGTCGCGCGCGCTTCGCGGATCGAGGCGGGATCGAACGGCGCTCCGTCCGGCGGCGTCTTGCGCACGGTGATCAAAAGCTCGCCCGTGGCCACCAGGTCGACCTCCTGGTAGAAGATCCGGTCCTCCTCGGGCACGGCGACCGCGATCAGGAAGATGCCGAAGACGTAGCCCTCGTGACCTTCGAGCGTGGGGCGGGGCTCGTCCTCGTGCGTTGCCGGAGCGCGCAGCCGGCTCAGCGCCCGGTCGTGCAGCGTGCGCGGCATCGCACGCTCGAGCTCTTCCGGGCTCGGGTCGAGCAGGTCGATCCAGCGGGCTTGCGCCACGAGTCGAGGCTAGCGATCGCCTCGGCCGGTACCCGCGCCGAGGTGCGTGTCGATATGGGCAATTCTCGCGCTCCCAATGAGCGGCGCCACGTTTCGGCCCGCTCGGCGGCGGGAATCCTCAAGAGGCAGTCGCACTTTAGGCTGCCCGTTTAAAGGGGAAGGAGCCGCATGTCTCGAGATCCTGGGCTAATGGTGCTGGGAGCGATCATGGCCGTTGTCGGGGCCATCTTGAAGTTCGGCGTCAGCGTCACTGGCAATGGCTTCAACATCAACACGATCGGCGTGATCCTGCTGATCGCGGGCATCGTGATCTTCGTCGTCGGACTCTTGCTGACGCTTTTCGGCGGTTCGCACAGGAGCATCACGCGCGAGGAGACGCACGACACGCCCGGCGGACAAGAGCACACGGTCGAGCAGAGAGGCCATACGGCTCCGTAGCGGCCCGCCTTCGGGCGGAGCGGTCAACCTGAGCTAGCTCGCGGTAACCACGGGATCGGTGTAGAGCGAGGTGTAGAACCCCCGCCGCGCCAGCAACTCGTCGTGCTTGCCCTGCTCGACTACGCGGCCGTGCTCGAGCACCACGATCAGATCGGCGTGGCGGATGGTCGAGAGCCGGTGCGCGATCACGAACGCGGTGCGGTCGGCCAGGAGCACGTTCAGCGCCCGCTCGATCGTGCGCTCGGTCGAGATGTCCACCGAGGAGGTCGCCTCGTCGAGGATCAGGATGCGCGGATCGGCGAGCAGCGCCCGGGCGAAGGCGATCAGTTGGCGCTGTCCCACCGAAAGGCGGGCGCCTCGTTCCCCGAGCTGCGTCTCGAAGCCCTGCTCCAGCCCCTCGATGAACTCCAGCGCCCCGACCGCGCGGGCCGCCGCTTCGATGTCCTCCCGGGAAGCATCCGGCCGCGCGAAGGCGATGTTCTCGCGCACCGTGCCGGCGAAGAGGAAGCCCTCCTGCGGCACGATCCCCAGCTT
>JADGPD010000065.1 GCA_017882615.1 Thermoleophilia bacterium | reverse complement strand
CGCGCGGCGACGAAAAACGATGCTCGATCCATTCGAGATCGTGCCCGAGGCGGCAGCGAACGGACAACCGGCCGAGGACAAGGAAATCCGCGCCCGGATTGCGGCCCTGCCCGAACGGCAGCGCCTGGTGGTCTTTCTTCGTTACTACGCTGATCTCGACTACGGAGCGATCGCGACCGCGCTCGGAATCAAGACCGGAACTGTCTCCGCGACGTTGAATGCCGCCCACGCCGCGCTTCGCCTTTCGGTTTCGACGCTCGTGGAGGTGTCAAAGTGATCGACTTCGATGCCAGGATCCAAAATGTTCTCGTTAAGACAGTGCCGCTTCCGACCGGTGCCGGGTGCGACTGGGATAACGTGCTCGCTCGCGCGGGGGCCTCGACGAGGTCGGCTCATACGCGCCGAATGCTCTTCTCTCTCGCTTTTGCCACCTTGGCGGCGGTAGTTATTGCCGCTACGCCGCTCGGCGCCGCGATTGCACGCGGCTTCGGCGACTTCTCGGGCTGGCTGGGTGGAAGGACTGGCACCCCCGTGTCGAAGAGCGAGCGGCGAGCCGTTGAGCATAATGCGCCGCTCTCATGGGAGCTCTTTCCGAGAGGCGCGAAACTAAGGCGTCTAATCACGCTCTCGCGCAAAGGCATCGACTACCGGCTGTATGGCTACCGAGCCGGCGACGTGTTCTGCCTGCGACTCACGACCTTGCCTGCATTGCTGACGCAGACAAGCTGCGCGCCCGAATCGGATTTGATCTCTAAGAGAGAGCCGGTCCTTCCGCTCTACGTAGATGCGCCTGTAGTCGCCCAGAAGAAGACCGACGGCTGGTCGGTGCCGGTAAAGAAATCGTCAGTGACCTTCGGGATCGTCAGTGACGGGGTTACCTCCGTGCGAGGTCGTACGCGCTCGGGCGCCCTGTTCGGGGTCGTCGCCTCGGACAGCTTTTTGATCATCAATCCGGGTACCGATACCAGACATCGCGTTCGCTCGGTCTCGGCGCGCGACGCCGCCGGCGACATGATCGCGATTCCGATAGCCGGACCGCCGAAAGTGATCGTGTTCGACAACGGCGCCCTGGGCAAGCCACCGGCGGGCCCCGCCTTCCGGATGGCCAAACGACAGATCAACGGAGTGAAGATCGGCTGGCTCGCGCGGCATGAACAGCGCGGAACAGCCGTTCCGCGGAGCTTCCCGGATATGGAATCAGGTACTACGTTCCAGCGCTTGCTCGCTCCTGAGCCCGGGCCTCTGCGAGTAATGGTCAGTCTCCATCGGAACGACGATATCTGCATGAGCATCGTGTCCCCGACGTCTGGGGCGGCGGACGGAGGAGGGTGCCTGAACGAGACGATACTCAACGCAGGAGGCTGGGGCGATGTGAGCACGGCGCATTTCCTCTGGCGTGAGTCGGTGATGCTGACGGAAGGCGATCAGTACGTCACGAACGCTGGCTTGGTGGATGACCATGTCAGTCGAATGCTGCTCCTTCTCGTAAGCGGCAAACGGGTCCCTGTGCCGGTCAAAGACAATGCTTTCTCTTACATGGTGCCGCGCACGGAGTACCCAGTACTCCTTCTCGCCTACGACAGCGAGGACCGAATCATCGGCATGGAAAGAGATATCGGGCGAGATGTCGGTTTCGTTTACAGCGAGACCAAAGCGACGAAGATCCCGCCGAAGTCCGCCCAGGTACCGCGCGGGAAATCACGGGCTTTCCCTCGAGTACGGACTATCCCCGTACGGACTATCCCCGGTGGCGTAATAACAGAAGGGCAGGGAGACCTGATCGTTTTCGAACAAAGTAAGTTGATCCATGAGTTCACGCAGTCGGGCCAATCCTTCTATGACGTCATCGTTCTCTTGAAGAACCGGTCGAGCAAGACAGCCGTTGCCGTCGTGCCCGAGTTAGGCGCCCGGCCCAAGGGCAACAACGGGATGTCGGGAATCGTCCTCGATCCGATCGCCACGATCCTGCCCCACAGCAAAAGCCTTCTCGTCTATCCGGCCCTTGGCGTTCCTACCAGTCTGAAAAACCGGGTCGATGTGGAGATAGAGCCGTATCACCTCGGCCGCGCTGCTCAATCGCCGGTCAGCTTCTCGCAGCTTCGCTACAGCCGATTGACGGGCTCCGGTGTGCAAAAGTGCACGATCAGTGGTGTTGTCTCCAATCGCTTCACGAAGAAGAGGAACAACCTGAAGTTGAATATCGCGGGTTTCGTCAGAGGACGATTGGTCTCAGGCGGATTCACTGCTTTGAACACCGTCTTCCCCGGTCGCGATGCGGACTTTAGCGTTCACCTCTACAACTCGGCTGCGTGCCCTATTGGCCTGGATCGGATACGCGTATTCCCGAACCTAAGCCAAGACGAGATCTACAACCCATAGCCCCTTTGAAGAGTCAAGGGATCCAGAGCGAGCCGAGATAAACGGTCGGGTCGCCGGGCTGCCAGTTGCGCAGGAAGTGCTGGATCGGCGGGTGGATGACCACGTCGGCCAGCTCGTCGGGCGCGAACAGGCGGTGGCCGCGGACCGCGTCGTCGATCGAGGAGACCTCCTCCAGCGAGTGCTCGCTGAGGTCGCTGGCGAAGATGATGTGAACGACGTGCTTGATCACCGGGCGGCCGGGGGCGATCGAGTCGGCGAGCGCTATCGGGCCTTCGAGCAGGAACTCGTAGTCGATGCCGGTCTCCTCGGCCAGCTCGCGCTGCAGCGCCTCCAGCAGCGTCTCGCCGCTATTGACGCCGCCGCCCGGCAGCAGCCAGTACTCCTTGCCCGGCTTCTCCTGGCGGCAGAGCAGGACGCGGCCACGCCAGGCTAGCAATGCCGAAACGCGAATCCGGGGCTCTTTCATCTCTTCTACACCCGCGAGGAGCCGAAGCCGCGCACGCCGCGGTCCGACTCCGGTAGCTGGTCGACCTCGACCAGGTCGATTTCCGGGATTTGCATGATCACGAGCTGGGCGATTCTCATTCCCGGCTCGATCGTGAAGGCCGCGGCGCTGTCGGTGTTCAGGACGACGACTCGCAGCTCGCCGCGGTAACCCGAGTCGATCAGGCCGGGCGAGTTGACGAGCGCGATGCCGTGGCGCGCGGCGAGGCCCGAGCGCGGCTGGACGAAGCCGGCATGCCCGGCGGGAATCGCGACTGCCAGCCCGGTTCCGATCGTGGCACGCTCGCCCGGCGCCAGCTCGACCCTTTCGCAGCTGGCGAGATCCAGCCCGGCGTCGCCACGGTAGGCCCGCTCGGGAATCACGGCCTCGGGGCGCAGCCGGCGGATCTGTAGCTCCATCAGCGGGCCTTTCTCGATCGATTGTTATCGGGCAGTACGAAGCGCGACAGGCGGCCGAGCGCGCTGGGCGAGAGGCGTGCGAGCAGATAGACGCCTTCGGCCTCGTCGCGGCGCTCCTCGATCGGCGCTCCCAGCTCGTACAGCTCGGAGAGCGAAGCGGCCTGGTCGTGGGGTATCAGCAAACGAACGGGCTCGAAGCGATCGGCGAAGCGCGACGCCAGGCGCGCGCGCAGCTCCTCCAGCCCGTCACTGGCGAGCGCCGAGATCTGAAGCGCCTCGGGATAGCGATTGGCGAGGCGCTTGCGCGAGACGGCGTCCACCTTGTCGACCTTGTTCAAGACGAGCTCCGTGGGCAGATCGTCGGCGCCGATCTCATTCAGCACCGAGGCCACCGCGTCGATCTGATCGACCATCTCCTGCGGCGGAAGCGAGGCGTCGGCGACGTGCAGGACGAGATCGGATACGAGCGTCTCCTCCAGCGTCGCGGCGAAGCCCTCGACGAGCTGGTGCGGCAGCCGGCGGATGAACCCGACGGTATCGGTCACCAGGTACTGCCTTCCCTCCTGCTCGAAGGAGCGCGTGGTCGGGTCGAGCGTCTCGAACAGCCGGTCTTCGACCGAGACACCGGCGCCGGCGAGCGCGTTCAAGAGCGTCGACTTGCCCGCGTTCGTGTACCCGGCCAGTGCGATCGTGGGCTTGTCGCTGCGGCGACGCTGCTTGCGCCCGGTCTCGCGCCGTTTTGAGATCTCCTTCAGGCGCCCCTTGAGCAGCGAGACGCGGCGGCGCGCCTCGCGGCGGTCGCTCTCGAGCTGGGTCTCACCTGGGCCGCGCGTGCCGACGCCGCCGCCGAGTCTTTCCAAGTGCTTCCACATCCCGCGCATGCGTGGCAGGTTGTACTCGAGCTGAGCCAGCTCGACCTGGAGCTTGCCCTCCGCGCTGACGGCGTGCTGGGCGAAGATGTCGAGGATCAGCTGGGTGCGATCGACTACCCGGACGTCGAGCGCGTTCTCGAGCGTGCGCTGCTGAACGGGCGAGATCTCGTCGTCGACGATCAGCACCTCCGCGCCGGAGTCGGGAAAGGCGTCCTTCAGCTCTACCAACTTGCCCTTGCCGACGAAGGAGCGCGGGTCGGGATGGGGGCGCTGCTGCACGAGCTCGGAGGCGATCGCGACACCGGCGGTGCGGGCGAGCTCGCGCAATTCGGCCAGCTCGCCGGTCACGTCGACGCCGTGCGCGAAGACCGCGAGAGCGAAGCCACGCTCGGGCTCCGCGCCCGGAGCTGGATCGGGCTGATGCGCGGTCACGGAACGTAGTATGCCCTCTCGCTCCCCCGGCAACCGAGCCGGCCGCTAGGCTGCTTCCCGAGATGGCGGCGAACGGTTCGAATCCGGCCCAGCGCCTGGCCGAGCGTACGCTCGAGCTGGTAAACGTCCCCTCCCCCAGCGGGTCGGAACAGGCGCTGGCCGAGCGCGTGGCCTCGCTTTTGGTGGGCGGGCTCGAGCTCGTGCACGGCGACGGCGAGTCGGTGTACGCGCGCGTTCCGCGAAGCGGGCGCCCGCTGGTCGTCTTCGCCGGGCACCTCGACACGGTCCCAGTTCAGGAGAACCTTCCCGGCCAGATCGACGGGGATGCGGTGATCGGTTGTGGCTCGAGCGACATGAAGTCGGGCCTGGCGGTGATGGTCGAGCTGGCCCGCTGGATCGCCGCCGAAAAGCCGGAGCTAGAGGTCGATCCGGGCTTCCTCTTCTTCCCGCGCGAGGAGCTTCCGCTGGAGCAGAGCTCTCTGCCGGGATTGTTCGCGGCTTTACCGGAGCTGGACGACGCGGCGCTGGTGATCGTGATGGAGCCGACCGACAACGAGATCCAGGCCGGCTGCCTGGGCAACCTGTACGCGAACGCCGTCTTCCGCGGCGAAAGCGCACACTCGGCTCGGCCCTGGTTGGGGACGAACGCAATCAGCGTGGCGATCGAAGGGCTGAAGCCGCTTTTCGTAACCGAGCCGCTCGTGCTGGAGCAGGGTGGCCTCGCCTTCACCGAGGTGCTGAGCGTGACCGGCATCGAGGCGGGGATCGCGGCCAATGTGATTCCCGATCGTTGCGTGGCCCGCGTCAACTACCGCTATTCGCCGGCGCGCACGCCGGCCGAGGCCGAAACCCGCCTGCGCGGGCTGCTCACCGGCGCGGGCGAGCTCGAGCTCACGAGCAACTCACCTCCGGCGCACGTTCCCGCCTCCTCGGCGCTGCTCGAGCGCCTCCGCCGAGCCGGCGATCTGGCGCTCGAGCCCAAGCAGGCGTGGACGCCGGTGGCGGAGTTCGCGGCTCGCGGGCTGGACGCCGTCAACTTCGGCCCGGGCACGCCGGGCTTCGCCCATCGAGCCGACGAGCGCGTCGAGGTGCGACAAATCGAGCGCTCGTTTGCGGTCCTTCGTAGCTTTCTCTCCAAGGAGATCTGATGCGTTTCACTCCCATACTCGACGAATTCGGTACCTACCCCTTCGTTCGCCTCGACGAGGCCCGGCGCGAGACTGCGGCCCGCGGCATCCAGGTGATCGACTTCGGCATGGGCGACCCTAACGAAGCGACCGAGGCCTTCATCCGTGAAGCGGTCGCCGCCAGCCTGCCCGAGCGCTGCAAGTATCCGCGCGCAATCGGACTGCTCGAGCTCAGGCGCGCGATCGCCGAGTGGTGCGAAAAGCGCTACGGCGTTCCGGTCGACTCCGAGCACGAGGTGATCCCGACCTATGGCAGCAAGGAGGCGATCTTCACCTTCGCCCAGGTGGTCGATCTGAGTCCGCCGAAGAATCTGGTGCTGGTCGCCGATCCGGCTTACCCCGTTCCGGAGCGCGGCGCTCGTTTCGCCGGTGCCGAGGTCTTGCGGCTACCGCTGACCGAAGCGAACGGCTTTCTGCCCGACATCGACGCCGTGACGGCGGAAACCTGGCAGCGGGTCGCCCTCCTCTGGGTCAACTATCCCAACAACCCGACCGGAGCGGTTGCGCCGCTTTCCTTCTTCGAGCGACTGGCCGAGCTGGCGGTCGAGCACGACTTTCTGCTCTGCTCGGACGAGGCCTACAGCGAGATCTATTTCGACGAGCGCCCACCCTCGGCGCTGCAGGTGCCCAACCGGCGAAACGTCGTCGTTTTCAACACGCTCAGTAAGCGCTCCTCAATGCCGGGCTATCGCTCGGGCTTCGTCGTCAGTAGCCGCGAGGTGATCGACGCTCTCCGTCTGCTCCGCCCCACTCTCGGCACGACGCCCCAGGAGTTCATCCAACTGGCGTCGATCAAGGCCTGGCGCGACGAGCTTCACGTCGAGAGCACACGCGAGCGCTACCGCGCCAAGCGAGAGATCATGGCCGCGGCGCTCGAGCGGGCGGGATTGCGCGTGGCCGGGAGTCAGGCGACCTTCTTCCTCTGGATCGCGGTTCCCGCTGGCGAAACGTCGGAGGGGTTTGCAAAGCGCCTGCTCGATAGCGGAATAGTGGTTGCGCCGGGCGCGTATCTGGGCGAGCACGGCGAGGGATACGTGCGCATGGCTCTGGTGCCCACGCTGGAGGAGTGCGGGCAGGCAGCGGCGCTGCTCGAACGACTCTTGTGACACCATTGGGGCGATGAACAGCAAGGATTTCGACACTCTCGTCGCCGAGATCGAGGCCGCGGACGGATACGCGCGCCCGGCGGCGTTCGCCGTCGGACTGGCGAGCGTCAGCCGTTTCGGGCGCGTGCTCGACAGCTACTACCCGTTCACTAACCTCGGCCAGGGCTTTGCGGCCGCCGCTGTTCTTTCCAAGGTCACCGGGCGCAAGGCCGGAGGCGGAAGCTTCGAGCTCGAGCCCGAGCAACTGAACGAGACGATCGCACTGCTTGCCCTCCGTGCGAAGGGCGGAGAGCCCGACCGCACCCTCGAGGCGTTACGCATGGCCCTCGCCGCTCTTCCGAAAGACGACCCGGCGTTTCGCTCCCAGCGCTCGCGTCGCGCGGCGGTCAGCTTCATCGGCGACCTTACCGACCAGCCTGCGGACGTCGCAGACGTCTATCTGCGCCTCCATCTTCTCTCACAGCGCAAAATTCAGCCTCACGGCTGCAACCTCGAGAACATCTTCGGCCTTCTGCCGAACGTCGTCTGGAGCAACCGCGGCCCCTTCGACAGCGAGGAGTTCGAGCACACCAGGGCGGAGCTGATCGGGCAAGGAATCGAGCTCAAGGTGCGCTCGGTCGACAAGTTCCCGCGCATGACCGATTACGTGGTTCCGTCGGGCGTCCGGATCGCCAACGCAGACAACGTTCGCCTGGGAGCGCACCTCGCCAGCGGGACGACGGTCATGAACGCCGGCTTCGTCAACTTCAACGCCGGCACGCTGGGACCATCGATGGTCGAAGGACGGATTTCGGCCGGAGTGGTCGTCGAGCCCGAGTCGGACGTCGGCGGCGGTGCTTCGATCATGGGCACGCTCTCTGGCGGCGGCGGCCAGATCATCCGCATCGGCTCGCATTGCTTGCTCGGTGCCAACTCCGGATGCGGCATTTCGCTAGGCGACGGCTGCACGATCGAAGCCGGTCTCTACGTCACCGCCGGCGCCCGGGTCACGATGCCCGACGGCAGTGTCGTCAAGGCGCGCGAATTAAGCGGGCGGCCGGGATTGCTCTTCTGGCGCAACAGTCAAACAGGCGCCGTCGAGGTGAAAGAGCGCGGTAACACCGTCGCGCTGAACACGGCTCTACATCAGAACAAGAACTGATCCGCGCTAAACGGCGGCGCGCTTCACCTTCCCGTTCTGCTTCGCGGGCGGCGGCAAGCCAACCCTGATGGGACAGCTACTTCCCCCAGGGCAGGCTGCTATCCAGCCTGAGTGTCAGGTTCGTCTTGGTTACGCCCCGGCCCATCTTGAGCGTGACGGACAAAACGGGGGCCTTTCCCTGGGCGGCGGCGCAGTGCCTGGCAGCCGAAGGCGCACCGTCACCGCCATATAGGTTGAAGTTGCCGTTGACCGTGAACGAGCGCCTGAACCAGACCTTGCGATCGATCGCCGCCGTTTTCAACGGCCAGGATCCGTCTTCGCCGCACTGAACGGTGTAGGAGAGACTGCTCGATCCGCCCTTCGAGTACCCCGTGAGCAGAAACGGCTGCTCGAAACGGTACTCGCAAACGGTGTTCGAGCTACGAGCCGCTTTGTAACTGAAGCACTTGGCGCTGATGGAGCTGGTCGAGGCGGCGGCTTGGCCGGTGCTCGATTCGAATTGCAGCACAGCGCAGAGCAGAGCCGTCGCCAGTGTTAAAGCAATCCCAATCCTCAAGATCTCTCCCCCACCCTTGCGTCAGTTGCGACGAGATAGTCGGAGGATTATTAACAAAACGCTAGATCAGGAGCTCGGGTGAGAGCTCGACGGTGCAGATCTCCTGCGCCTCGCCGACGAGAGTCGCGTTACTCTGCGCCGAGAGCGAGACGATCAGATCACCGCCGACCAGGTGAACGGTGACGGGACTTTCGCACCAGCCCTGCGCGATCGCGGCCGAGGCGGTCGCGACCGAGCTCGTGCCCGAGGCGAGCGTCTCGCCGGCGCCCCGTTCCCAGACGGCGACCGTAATCTCGTGGCGATTGTCCACGTAAACGAGTTGGACGTTCGTGCGCTCGGGAAAACGCGGATGGCGTTCGACCAGGGGACCGAGCCGAAGCAGCTCCGTGCGCTCCGGCTCGCGCGCGATGACGGCGTGAGGATTCCCGACCGAGACCGGGATGAACTCGACCTGCTCGCTCTTGAGATCAAGCGTCTCGGGCTCGCCGACGGTGACTTCGCCCATCTCCGTCTCGACCTCGAGCCCCCCGAGCATGTGCGCCTCGACCGTGCGCTCCCCCACGCGAATCCGCACGTCCGCGCGCGCGTTTCGGCGCGCGAGCCAACGCGCGGCGATGCGAACGCCGTTGCCGGACAGCTCCGCAAGCGAGCCGTCGGGATTCCAGATTCTCGCTTCGGCTTCGTCGGCGCTCGTCGAGACGATCTCGACGATGCCGTCCGAGCCCACGCCGAAGTGGTAGTCGCAGAGCCTGGCGACCCGCTCGGGCGTCAGCTCGAGCGACGGCTCAGACTGCTCGAGGAGCAGATAGTCATTTCCCAGCCCGTGCCACTTCGACAATCTCATCGGCCACCTCTTCCGCTGAACGGTTGGCATTGACTCTAATGAGCGCGGGGATGCGGCGCATCCACTTTCGTTGATAAGCGGCGTAACGGCGGGTGCTCAAAGCTATCGCCTCGATTGCTTGCTCCGCGCCGAGCTCGGCCACTTCCCGCAAGCCGATGACTCTGCGCGCGGTAAGCGAGAGCGGCTGCTCGAGCGCACGGCGCACCTCTTCGGAGACGCCGTGCTCGAACATCTCGCGCGTCCTTCGTTCGATCCTGGGCTCGAGAATCGCGCGCTCGATCTCCAGGCCGAAGATGAGCGTCGGGTGGCGCAGGGCGCCCGACCAGAGGCGGCTGTCTGCGCGCACCAGCGAGTGCCCGGCCTCGTTCAGCTCGAGCGCCCGCACGACGCGGCGCTTGTCGTTGGCGTGAACTCGCGCGGCGGC
>JADGPD010000064.1 GCA_017882615.1 Thermoleophilia bacterium | reverse complement strand
GGTACCGCCGGATGTGACCAGCGCGCTCAGCTTGCCCGGATGGCGCACCGCCATGGTGAGGGCGATCTCGCCGCCGGTCGACCAGCCGACGACCACGGCCTTGCGAATACCCAGCGTGTCGAGCAGGTGCGCGCTGTCGTCGGCCATCAGCTCGATCGTGAGCGGGCGCGCGGGCTGGTCTGTCGAGTAGCCGACGCCGCGGTTGTCGAACTCCGTCACGCGGAAGTGCCGGCTCAGGCGCCGCGGCAAAAACGGCCCCCATTCGACCATCGACGAGCTTTGACCGGCGATCAGAAGCAGCGGCGGTCCTTTCCCGAACTGGCGATAGCCGATCGTGATGCCGCCGGCCCGCACCCGTCGCACCGGTCCCAGGAAGGCCGCCGTCCCGGCCGGGCGTGTGCCCGGCACCGGTTTCCCGATCGTGGCCGTCGAAGTCGCTTTCGCGCTATGGCGCCGCGCGCTGCCGCAGCCGGCGATCAGGAGTAGAGCTACGAGTACCAGCGCGGGCAGGCACACCACTTGCACAGATCTCGGAAGCCGAGCCTTCATGGCCGTATGAAGATACGCCTCGGGAGGCGTCTCGGGACTATCTGTCCGTCGCGGCTACCTGAAGCGGAAGACGATGCGCCCGCGCTGCAGGTCGTAGGCCGAGAGCTCGACCTTGACGCGGTCGCCCGGGAGCACGCGAATCCGGTAGCGGCGCATCTTGCCGGCCGTGTAGGCCTGAGTCTCGTAGCCGTTGTCGAGCGCGACCCGGTACTTGCCGTTCGACAGAGCCTCGACGACCTCGCCTTCGAACTCGACCTTTTCTTCCTTGGCCATCCGATCACCACGCTCCGGTTGTGGCGCCGCTCTCGAGGTCTACGCCCTCAGGGGCGAGGAGGCTGTGCCCGCGAAGCTGCAACTTCAGGGTCATGCCTTTCATCGAGAGTGCACCTCTTTTTCTGTCTGGAGTGGGAGATGGCGCCTGGGCGCAAACCGCACTCGCACAAAGTCAAAGTCCACGGTAGCAGTTCCGCGAGCGGGCGTTTCGCCGCCGCCCGCGCACCCTTGTGCTACGGTCCCTGCACGGATGGCGGTTCGTCGTCCGGGAGATTTAGCTTCTCGTTCCTCCTTGCGTGGTTTCGAGTCGACGATCTCGAACCCGATTTATCAAGGAGTTTGAACATATGTATATGCAGTCTTTTCGCGCGCTGGGCGTCAGCGTGCGGGTCGAGCAAGTGCTCGCCGCGCACGACATCACCCAGCCCTTCCCGATTCAGGAGCTTGTGCTCCCCGACGCCCTGGCCGGCCGCGACGTGCTCGCGAAGTCGCCGACGGGCTCGGGCAAGACACTCGCCTTCGCCGTACCGATCGTCCAGCGAATCAGCCGCGACCGGTCGCAACCGGCGGCGCTGGTGCTCACCCCGACGCGTGAGCTCGCCGGGCAGGTCGCCGACGAGATCAGGCCTCTGGCGGACGTGTGCGGCCTGAGGGTCGCCGCCGTCTTCGGCGGTGCGCCGCTCGGAGCGCAGGCCAAGAGGGCGCGTAACGCGCAGATTCTGGTCGCCACGCCCGGCCGTCTGCAGGATCTGGTCGAGCGAAAGATGGTCTCGCTCGAGCAGGTTGGCCTGCTCGTGCTCGACGAGGCCGACCGGATGCTCGACATGGGCTTCAAGCCTCAGGTCGAGCGGCTGATGAAGCGGCTCCCGCGCGAGCGTCAGACGATGCTCTTCTCGGCCACTCTCGACGGCGCGGTCGGTCAGCTCGCGGATTCCTACACGCGCGACCCGTCCCGCTTCGAGACGGCGCCCTTGGCCGATCACGAGACGGGCAACATCGACCATCGCTTCGTCTCGGTCACCGCGGATGCCAAGGTCGAGAAGCTGGTCGAGGAACTGGCCGGAGAGCGCGGACTGGCACTCGTCTTCGTCCGCACCAAGCGCGGAGCCGACCGGCTGGCGACCAAGCTGGCCCGTCTCCAGGTGAACGCGCTCGCTCTGCACGGCGACATGCCGCAGAACGCCCGCCAGCGCACGCTCAACCGCTTCCGCGCCGGCGAGGTGCAGACGCTCGTCGCGACCGACGTCGCCGCGCGAGGGCTCGATCTCGAGGCGATCACGCACGTGATCAACTACGACCCGCCCGAGGACGACAAGGATTATGTGCACCGCGTAGGGCGCACGGGCCGCGCGGGCAAGAGCGGAAACGGCATC
Source organism: Thermoleophilia bacterium (assembly GCA_017882615.1). Classification (GTDB taxonomy): domain Bacteria; phylum Actinomycetota; class Thermoleophilia; order Gaiellales; family Gaiellaceae; genus Fen-549. The sequence continues at coordinate 7,667 of JADGPD010000064.1, read as the reverse complement.
ACCTTCGTCTTGCCCGAGCAGCAGGCCGACGTCAGCCGCCTGGCGGCGCGGCTCGGTCACCGCGAGCAGTTCGAGCGCGAGGGCATGCGCGTCGCCGCGCCGCGCCGCGTCTACACGAGTCGCCGCGGTCGCAACTCACGCTGGTAGAAAACGATTCTCGTGGGTACTAGACAATTTCGTGTGCAATCTGAGGCTCTATCGCTTGGAAATCCGAGCGGTAATGCGTCTCACCGCGCGCTAGGGTTTACATCAATAGGACGAGTACCGTTGCGCTGCCAGCGCTCCTTGCTTGTTCGTGAGACAGCAGGGAGGTGAGTTTTATGGCAACCGGAACCGTCAAGTGGTTTAACAATGACAAGGGCTACGGGTTCATTACGCCCGAGGATGGCGGCAAGGATCTGTTCGTCCACCACAATGGCATCGCCGGCGAGGGCTTCAAGAGTCTCCCCGAAGGGGCGAAGGTCGAGTTCGAGTCGAGCGAAGGACAGAAGGGCCCGCAGGCAACCAACGTTCGCGTTATTGGTTGATCGCTCTTCAGAGCACTAAGGAAGAGGCGCCGGTATTACGGCGCCTCTTCTGTGCTCAGGCTTCGCTGCCTTCCACTAGCGGGCCCGCGGCTCGCTCGGCTCGCTCGGGCGCTGCGACAGCGGAATCCGGCTGATCGCCGTGCCCGGGCCACCAGGCCGTGTGCCCGATCAGACCGGTCAAGGCGGGCGTGAAGAAGGTCGCCATGGCGAAGGCGGCGATCGCGATGCCGAAGGCGATCGCGAAGCCCATCTCTGCCAGTAGCGAGTTCCCGGCGAGCATCAGGACGGCGAAGGAGCCTGCAAGGATCACGCCCGCCGCTGCGATCGTCGGTGCGGTGTGCCGGATTGCGGTGGCAAGCGCGGCGCGCGGATCGCGCCCCTCCTTCGCCTCTTCTCGCAAACGGGCCATGATCAGGATGTTGTAGTCGGTGCCCAGCGCGACGACGAACATGTACATGATCAGCGGCAGCATGAAGATCAGCCCGGAGTTTCCGGCGGCGTCCTGGAAGATCAGCGTGGTCGCGCCCAGTGTGGCGGCGAAGCCGAGACTGACGGAGAGCATCAGGTAAAGGGGCGCGACGAGGCTGCGCAGCAGGATTCCGAGGATCAGCATGATCAGCACGGCTGCGACCGGGAAGACGACCGAGTAGTCGCGGTTCATGGCCGCCTCGATGTCGACATAGACCGAGGTGATGCCGCCGACCAGGGCGGTCGTGCCGGCGGGCGCAGTGGTGTGAGCCACAGTACGGAGCGGTCCCTTGACAACGGCGAGCGCGCGATCGGACTCCGGCGCCGAATCTAGCGTGACCGCGTAGTCGGCGACGCGGCGGTCGGCGCTGAGCTGTGGTTTCGAGACAGCACCGACGCCGTCGACCGAGCGCAACCGGGCGCCGTAGGCGGTAAGCGCCCTGGTGCCGAGGGGACGACCGGCGTCGCTGGAGACGAAGACGTCCGTCGGATCGGTCGCGCCCGGCGGCAATCCACGTTGAAGCGCGGTCAGGGCGACTCTCGATTCGGCGGTCTTCGGGGTCGAGCCGGACATGATGTCGAAGGTCGGGTGGAAGCGCAGCGCCCCGAGCGCGAGCGCAACGAGCACGAGGCCCGAAAAGCCGGCAAACAGAGCCGGGCGCCGCGCCATGACCAGCCCGATCTTGCCCGCGCGCGCCGCCTTCGGCTCATGGCGCCAGGTCTTCGAAGGCCAGAAGATGCGCGGTCCGATCAGCGAGACGACCGCGGGCACCAGCGTGATGCCGGCGGCTAGCGTCGTCGCGACCGCAATCGCCAACGACGGTCCCATCGAGCGGAGGAAGCTGAGCGAGGAGAGCGTCATCGCCATGAAGGCGACGATCACGACGCCCGCCGCCGAGGAGATCACCTTGCCGACTCGGGTGACGGCGCTGACCATGGCTTCGCGGCGATCCTCCCCGAGGCGCAGCCGTTCGCGGTAGCGGAAGAGCAGGAAGAGGATGTAGTCGGTGCCGATCCCGAACAGCACCACGATAAGCATGGTGCTGATCGACGAGTCGGTCTTGAGGCCGATGGCTTTCACGCACAGCGCGATCAAACCGTTCGCGACCACGGCGACCAGCCCGACCAGGACGATGGGCATCACAGCGACCAGCGGGCTGCGGAAGATGACGAGGAGTAGCAGCAAGATGACGACGACGGTTCCGACGGCGACGATCGAGTTAGCGTTCCCCGACGCCTGGTGCTGGTCGTAGCCTTGGGCGACCGTTCCCGTCGTTCCCTCGATGAGTCCGCTTCCCGCGCTGTCCGCGCGCAGGCTCGTGCGAAACGCCTTGACTGCGTCGAACAGCACGAGCTGGTTTCCCATGGTCATCTGGGGCATCTGCACGCTCACCGTCTGCACGAGCCCGTTCGGCGAGGGCGCGCCGATCGCGACGCGTTCGACCTGAGGCAGTTTCTGACCACGCAGCGCGCTCGCGATTCGCTCCACGCTCGCCGAGTCGGCCTTGCTCAGCTTCTTCCAGTCGGAGCGGTGGAAGACGGCGACGACCGACGGCGAGAAGGCGGCCGGAAAGCTTTCCGTGCGCACGTTCTGGGCCTGGATCGACTCGTAGTGGCGCGGCAAGAAGTCGCTCTCGTTGGTCGATGTGGGCAGGCCCGGCGCGAAGGCGACGATCACGGCCGCGGCAGCGATCCACGTTCCGATCACCCGCCACGGATGCGCGGTGACGAACTTTCCCAAGCGACTGAACATCGAGCACTTCCTCCTCTTACGAGACACTAGTGTCTCAGTACGGTATCATAATGTCCGATGAACTCTTCGCTTATCCACTCGCCCCGCCGCGACCGCACGACGGCAGCGATCCTCGATGCCGCCGCGCATGTGCTCGCCGCCGACGGCGCCGCCGCGAGCATGGCCGACGTCGCGAACGCCGCCGGAGTGGGCCGGGCCACCCTCTACCGCTACTTCGAGACGCGCGAGTCGCTGCTCGAAGCTCTCGCCGCCGACGCTGTCGCGGAAGCAGGCGCCCGGCTGGCCGATGCCGGCCTCGACGGCGTCCCGGTCGAGCTGGCGATCGAGCGAATCGTCCGCGCGATAGTCGCGGTCGGCGATCGCTACGCCATCATCGTGCGAGAGGGGATCCTGCCCGACCGCGAAGACGAAGAGGTCGAACGCCTGCTCGGGATGCCGATCCGCGCCGTGTTCGCGCGCGGCGTCAGGACGGAAGTCCTTCGCCCGGACGTCACTCTGGATGTCCTGCTCGAGCTCTTCGGCGGACTTTTGACCAGCACGATCAAGCTCGTCGGGCAGCGGAGAATCGGGCTCGAGGACGCGGCGGCCGCGGTTACCGACGTGTTCCTCCAGGGCTCGCGGGCGCAGTAGCCGCCGAGGCTTCGGCTCTCGGCAGTCACGATCTCGTTCGCGGCGCTGCGCGCTCCGCGACGAGACGGTTAGCGGCTCTCGCTCGGCACCCAGTCGCTGGTCTTGCACATGGGGCAGCGCGGCAAGGCGCCGCCGGCGACTATTCCGTAGCCGCAACCGGCGCAGCGAAATCGCGGCCGTTGCTGCGCGCGCTCAGAACCGGCATGGCCTGATTCGTCGCCGAGCGCAACGTGAAGGCGGGATTTGAGAGCGGCGCGAATTGGGCGGCGCTTCGACTCGGTCTCGATCGGTCTCGGCCCGCTGCGACGCGTGGCCCACTTGACGGCACCGTGCGGCACTTATGGACACCTCTCCTCTCCTCGTTGAACGGATAGAGAAGGCGCCGGGGAGCGCAATCGGTACTCGCTCTTACTCAACTCCACTTTACCACGAACATAGGTTCGAAACGGGCCCGCGGCGGGTCGAGACCCTCGTGCGACATTCCGCAACCGGTCGTCTGGGAAAGGCGATCACAAGGTGTCGACAGCTCCGCACAGAGGACGCGGCGTCAGGCTGCCATTGCTTCGCGCTCGAATGCGAGCAGCGGAGTGATCTCCTCCGCGGGCACAGGACGAGAGAAGTAGTAGCCCTGCCCGAGCTCACAACCGAGCTCGCGCATCCGGTCGAACTGCTCGCGGTCCTCGATGCCCTCTGCGAGCGTGCGCAAGCCGAAGGCTTCGCCGAGGTGCACGATCGCGTTGGCGACGCGGTATTCGTCGCTGTCGGTGGCGCGAACGCCGTCCACGAACGGTTTCGCGATCTTGATGATGTCGGCCGGTACCTGGCGTAGATACTGAAGCGACGAGTACCCAGTTCCGAAGTCATCGATGGCGAGCCCGACCCCGAGCGCTTTCAACTTGGAGAGCGTTCGGAGCGCTGAATCGGCGTCGTCGGCCAGAGCGGTCTCGGTGATCTCGAGCACGATCTCGGCCGGGTCAACTCCCGCCTCCTCGACAGCACGTGCGACGATGTCGACGAGATCAGGAGAGCCAAGCTGGCGGCGCGAGAGATTGATCGTGACGGTGAACGGCCTCGGCGACGTTGTCTGGTTCCACTCCGCCGCCTGGCGCAGCGCCTCCTTCATGACCCAGTCGCCGATCGGGACGATCAGCCCCGTCTCCTCCGCCAACGGGATGAACTCGTCCGGCGGCACGAGCCCGCGCTCGGGGTGCTGCCAGCGAATGAGCGCCTCCACGCCCCACAGACCGCCGCGATTCATCTCGACGATCGGTTGGTAGTTGAGCACGAACTGACCTTCGGCCAGCGCCCGCTCGAGCTGGCCCTTGAGCACGATCCGTTCGAACACCGCCGTGTGCATCCCCGCCTCGAAGAGCTCGACCGATCCGTTCCCGACCTGTTTCGCTCTCGAGAGCGCGATCTCGGCCTTTTGAAGCAGGGCCTCAGCGCTCTCCTCGCCGTCGACAAGCGCGACGCCGGCGTTCACGCCAATCGTCGTTTCGTGTTCGTGCGAGTGCGGGAACGAGAGCCGGAGCGCTTTCACCAAGCGTGCGGCAACAGCCACCGGCGGCTCGACTGTAACGTCCTCGACGAGAACGGCGAATTCGGCTCCCGTCCAGGCACACGTATCGCCCTGGCGAAGCAAGCGGCCAAGGCGCTCTGCGATTGCGCGCAGTAGCTCGTCGCCCGCCGTTCGGCCGATGCTCTCGTTGACGAGCTGCAGGTCATCGACGCCGAGCAGAAGAATCGCGGGCGGCGTTGCAGCGCGGGCGGAAAGCGTGGCGCCGAGCCGGCTCAAGAAGGCTGAACGGTTGGCCAAGCCCGTGACCGGATCGAGGCTCGAGCGCCGCTCGAGCTCGCTCGTCAACTCGGCCCCCTTCTTCTCGAGCTCCGCGCCGTGAGTCTCGTGACCGCGCACGATGACGGCCATGCGGGCAATCACGAGCAGAACGAGCAGGGCACTCGATCCAACGACGACCGGGATCTCGAGGGGGACGCCGCGAATGTACTGAATGGTGAGCAACGCCGGTGCGCCGATTGCAGCGCCCGCGAGGATTCCCAGCCGACCGGGCGTCAGTCGCGGCAATCGCTCGGGATTCGTTAGCGAGAGGGTCTTCATGGACGGGTGCAAAGCGGCTGCGCCGAAGAGCAGATAGCTGCCGAGCCAGGCGAGCTCGATCACTCTTCCACTCGAAAGAGTTCCGCCTCGAAGTGCTGCGAGATAGGCGGTGTCCGCAAATAGCAGCATGGCCCCGCCGCCGATGAGGAACCGGTAAGCGGGCGGACGTTTGCTGGCGCCCATTGCGATACGGAGTGCGGTCGCGAGCAGAAGCACGGCTCCAACCGGATAGGCGAGCGAGATGACCTTCCCGGCCGAAGTGAGCGTCTGGTCGTGCGCGATCGAGCTCATGACAAAGAGCCAGGCGGCGAGCGCGAAGCTGGTCGTGATCGCTGCCGCATCGATAAGGGCGGTCCAGTTCCTACTTGGAGCGCGGGCGCGGACGAAAAGCGCGAGCCCAGCCCAGACGAGCACGTAGCCGCTCAGGTAGCAGGCGCCGCCGATCGAGAGGAAGGGGCTGCCATGTTCGACGCGCCCTTGAGAGGCGAAGAGGATACGACCGAGAGCGAAGGCGAGCTGACCCGCGGCAAGCAGGATCCAGACAGCTGGCGCGCGCGGCCGAAAGACATAGATGCCGATCGTCGTCATCAGTAGAGCGCTCAGACCGATGACGCCCGGAGTGACCCAGTCTCGAGCGATCCCGGGAGTCATCTCGTAGGTAGCAACGGCGACCACCCCTACGACGAGGTAAATGAGCCAGACGGACCGGTATCGACCTTGCATCGATCGCTCCTTGGACGCGGCGAAGTAACCAGGTCATCGGCCTCGCCGAGCCAGAACGGAGCGCGTAATGGAGGCACAGGCCCGGTTTTTTGCGCGACTGCAGCGCGAGATCGCCGCTCTCATTCGATACGGATCTCGCCAAGGGTAACGCTGGGCCGCTCGTAGCACCAAAGCGCAGGGCATTCCTCACGTGCGTACGAGCTTTGTGACCGAAGCGCCCTCGATCGCGCCCCCGCACGCGCAGCCGGTCCGTGATCGAATTGGCCCGCTCGATCCTGTAGGTGGTGTTTCGTATCTCGCCCGCGCGCGTAGATCCTTGACGAGAGCCACGAAGGGAGTTGGACGTGGAAGCAACACAGGAACTCACCACCGAGCACGGCGCGGTGCTTGTCGGGCTGAAGCTCCTTGGCAAGATCACGGCGGCGATCGAGGAGAAGGACGAGCGGGCGCTCGAAGACCTCGAGCGGCTACTCGATTTCTTCAAAGGGTTCGTGGACGAGTGCCATCACGGCAAAGAGGAAGACGTGCTGTTCCCCGAGCTGGAGCGGCGGGGCGTGGAGCGCGAAGGCGGTCCCATCGGCGTCCTGCTGGCGGAGCACGAGGTAGGGCGAGAGCACGTTCGGGCGATTGCGGACGGCCTCCAGCGGTTGCGGCGCGGCGACGACGGGGCGGCGAGCTCGATCAGCGAGCACGCGCAGGCCTTCGACAGCGTGCTGCGGGAGCACATCCGCAAAGAGAAAGATGTCCTCTTTCCCCTGGCGGACCGCCTGGTTCCCGACGACGCCGCCGCGACCCTCGCCGAGAAGTTCGAAGAGATCGAGCGCGTGCGCGTCGGAGCGGGAAAGCACGAGGCGTATCACGCGTTGCTGCACGAGCTGAAGGACCGTTACGGAGTCGCCTGAACGGCTTCCGCGCCTGACGTATACGCTCGAGGCGATCTGTCAGAGCGGCGGCAGCGTCTCGTCGAGGATCAGCGCCGCGTCGCGGACGAACTCCGGGCACTTATCCAGGAACAGGCGCCCCTCCGAGGCGAGCTGCGCACCCTCGGGCGTGCTGAGGTCGCCGCCGAGCAGCTCGCGGCAAAGTAGAGAGCCGTGCCGCTCCCGGAAGGCGCTGTTGAAGGATGCGACCTCCGCGTAGGCGGCTTGACGACCTTCGGCGGTGGTGCAGTCGGCGCCGCAATGAGCGAGGCCCAGCGCCATGTACGCGCCCGTCACCGCGCCGCAGACCTCGCCCCCGCGCATGCCGGCTGCAAAGCAGGCGGAGATGCGCATTGCCTGTCCGCGGTCCAGCTCCAACCGCTCGGCAACGGACGCCAGCACGGCCTGCGAGCAGGCGCAGCCCTCCTCGAATAGCTCGACTGCTTCCTCGATCGCCTTCGCGTCGCCCATGGTCGGCCTCCTATTGCATTCGCCTGGCCACAGCCGTCGCTGCGGCCGTCGAACGATAC
>JADGPD010000094.1 GCA_017882615.1 Thermoleophilia bacterium | reverse complement strand
ACCAAAGTGGTACCACGACGTCGCAGGTCAAAGCGGGTGCCCGATTCGTCTCTCGCGACCACCCGCGAATAGTCGAGCGAGGGCGGTTGGGGGACTAGTAGACCCGGCCGTAAGTACTGACCTGAATTCTTGAAGGAGTCGGGGGCGGGGCGTGGAATCTCTTCGGCGATGGCACGCCCCGCCCGCCACAAGATCGAGCTGAGCGATGAGGAGCGATCTGAGCTGGAGCGGATCGCTCGCGCCGAGAAGCTCCCCTGGCGCGAGGTGCAGCGCGCCAAGATAGTCCTCTACTCGGCTGTGGGAGAGAGCGACGTCGACATCGCCGCCCGCCTCGACACCTCGGCCGGCATCGTCGGCCGCTGGCGAAGACGCTTCTGCGCCGAGCGCCTCGATGGGCTGAAGGACAGACCACGCGCGGGGCGCCCGCGCCGTTTTCCCCCCGGAGCAGGTCGCCGAGGTCAAGGCGATCGCCTGCGAGCTGCCCGCGGTCCACGGCCTGCCGCTCTCGCGCTTCAGCCGCACTGAGCTGCACCGGCTGGTGATCGAGCGCGGCATGACAGAGGCCTCGGCCTCGACGATCTGGCGCTGGCTGCACGAGGACGCGATCCGCCCCTGGCAGGTGCGCTCGTGGATCTTTCGTCGCGACCCCGACTTCCTCGCCAAGGCTTCAAGGGCGCTCGACCTCTACCAGCGCCGCTTCGAAGGAAAGCGACTACGCCCGAACGAGTACGTGATCTCGGCTGATGAGAAGTCCCAGCTGCAGGCGCTCGGGCGCCGGCATCCCACCACGCCGCCGGGGCCGGGCCGGGCGCTGCGCTGCGAGTTCGAGTACCGCCGCGGCGGCACCCTCGCCTATCTGGCCGCCTGGGACGTCCCCACGCCAACCTCTTCGGCCGCGTCGAGGAGAAGACCGGGATCGAGCCCTTCGGCCGCCTTGTGGAGGAAGTGATGAAGAGCGAGCCCTACGCCTCGGCCAAGCGCGTCTTCTGGGTCCTCGACAACGGCTCCTCCCACGCCGGGCGGGCCTCGATCGAGCGGTTGGAGGGAAAGTGGAAGAACCTGCGGCTGATCCACCTGCCCGTCCACGCCTCCTGGATGAACCAGATCGAGCTCTACTTCTCGATCGTGCAGCGCAAGGCCCTCACCCCCAACGACTTTGGCTCCCTGGAGGAGCTCTCGGAGAGGTTGCTCGCCTTCCAGCAGCGCTACGCCGAGATCGCCCGGCCCTTCGAGTGGACGTTCACCCGAGCCGACCTGGAGCGGGTGATCGAGAGGGTCGATGGGCGGGGGCGAGGCCGCGAGACACCGCATCTCGCCGCTTGAGGCTTATGCGGCGAGCTGGATCCCGGCGGGGGTGTCGGCGACGCCGACCTTGACGGCGATCGCCTCCAGCAGCGCGGTGCGCAGGAACATGCGCGAGTCGCTCGCCAGGTCGAGCAGCGCGGCGGAGGCGAGCCGGCGAGCGATCACTCCCGCCTCGGCCTTGGCGATCACGGCGCGGGCAAGACGGGCGCGCTCAAGCGGGGTGTCGAGCTCGCGAGCCACTGCATCCAACAGCAACGGGTCGGGGTCGTCGTCTGCCACCGCCTCGCCGAGGCGGCTCAACTCGGGGGAGAAGAGCTTCGGCAGCTCGACCTGAAGAGAGAGATCGGCGGCGGGCAGCAGCCACAGATCGTCGAAGAGCGCGTCGAACTCCTCGTCGGAGAGGTGCGACGTCCACCTCGCGCCCTCGCGGGCGGCGTGGCTGAGGAAGGCGCGTGCGAGGCTCTCCTCGGAGGGGCCGCGCTCGATGCCGCAGCAGCGCTTTGCCTTGCGGCCCGAGCCGCACGGGCAAGGCTCGTTGCGCCCGACCTTCGACACGCGGGAATCGTTGCGCGAGCGCCGGTCGGAACCAGTGGATGGTTACGCGCCGAATTTACGGATGGGTCTACTAGCGCCAGACCGCGACGGCGTTTTCGGCAATCGTAGGCGTACCGAGCAAGGCACTCACGGTCGAGGGCAACACACTCGCCTCATTCAAGACTGCCAGCGAGGGCTACCAGAGCACAACGGAGCGGTGGTTCTGCTCAGCCTGCGGGTCGCCGATATTCAGCACGATCGAATCGATGCCAGAAGTGGCCTTTCTGAAGGCAGGGACGATCGACGATACCTCTTGGTTCGAACCGACGGCTGAGATCTGGACGCGCTCGGCGCAGCCATGGGCACCACATTTTGAGCACGTCGCGCGGTATGAGCGTATCCCGGGCTAGCTGACTCCATTGCTTCGGTGCAGCCTTCGGCGACGCCGCCAGCGGGAGCGTCTGTCCCGCGTCGACACGGCTGGTCCGGTCTGCCGCTTCGCGCGACATCCAGCCTCGCGTCAAGAATCGCGCGAGGGGGAACGATCCACCCAAAGCGCCACCCGAGACGACTGACCCGGTTGTCCTGAGCGCGCGACCTCAGCGCGAGGGCAGATCTGCATCCGCAAGACGCACCATGATCAGTTTCTTGACGAGCGCCTTCGGTAGGGGGCGGTCGATGGAGAAGTGCAGCGAGCTCTTGGTCATCGTGTAGCCCTCAAGCTCATCGGCAAGCTGCCCGAGGACCGAGCCGCTGAAGGGCAGGTAGCTCAGGTGATTCTTGAACGCCGCAAATCCAGCGATGATCTTGCCGTGCAAGCGAAATGCGGGCACCTGGTATGAGATCACCTCTTCGGCCTCTGGGACGATCTCGAGAATCGTGCGGCGCAGCTTTTGAAGCATTGTGCGCTTCGGCTCCTCCAGATCACGCAGGTAGCTGTCGACCTGTTTGGCGGACATCGTTGCGCAGTGTAGGGGCGCATCGCGCTCGCTTTGCGCGAGGAGGAAGAGCGGGCAGGGTTCTTCAGGCCGGGGAGGCTTCGGCGAGCTTCTTGAGGCTCCGGAGCATCTTCTTGCTCATAACGAAGCCGATCGGGTCCATCGGGTAGGGGCCGAACCCCAGGTTCTCGGCCAGACTCTTCCCTGCGACATTGCGACCCCGCTCGAGCAGTCTCGTGGTCCGGTTCGGGCCGTCGAGCAGGTAGAAGCCCCAGGTCGCCTGGGATCCCTTCTCGTTCGGCGGGCCGCCCAGCACGAGGGCGCGCTCGGGCTCCAGGCGGAGGACTTCGGGGCCGTAGCCCGAGCGCCCGTGCAGAACGATCGTGTCCCCGACGCTGAGGCTCTGCAGCTCCGGCCGAATCTCCGTCGCGTTGCGGATCTGGCAGCCGACGAGGTTCTCGAGGCCTTCGTAGGTGTAGAAGCCGCCGCGTCCCTGACCGAGCTGGACGAGCCAGGGCCAAACGGCCGAGGGAGGAGCGTCGATCGAGATCGCGTGGTCATACCTCCAGTCGGGCTTGAGCACCAGCTCGTCACCCGGCAGTCGCAGGGCCCTCTCTTCCTCGGTGGCGCCCCACCGTCTCCGCCATTCGCGCAGGAGCGGGTAGAGCAGGAGGTTGGCGGCGATCTGCGAGGCGCCGGAGATCGATTCGACCAGCTTGC
>JADGPD010000063.1 GCA_017882615.1 Thermoleophilia bacterium | reverse complement strand
TCCAGGAAGAAGCCGATCGACATCAGCTTGAGCCCGTGACCGAGCGGCGGCACGATCATCTCGTCCACCGCGACGGGATGCTGCGTGACGCCGAGCAGCTGTGGCACCGAGTGGCCGTAGATGTCGGCGTCGAGCACTCCCACCTGCTCGCCCAAGCCGGAGAGCGCGGCGGCCAGATTGACGCTGAGCGACGACTTGCCGACGCCGCCCTTGCCCGAGGTGACAGCAAGAACGCGCGTGCTCTCGTGCAGCGAGATGCCCCTCTTCTCGGGAATGCCGAGCCTCTGGCGCAGCGCCTGCTTCTGCTCGTCGGTCATCTCCTCGAAGGTGAGCTCGACCGACTCGACCCCGGGGACCGCGCCGACGTGCCTCGCGACCTGTTCCTGAAAGCTGTCCTTGAGCGGGCAGCCCGCGATCGTCAGCGCCAGCACGATGCGAACGATGCCGCCCTCGATCTCGATCTTGCGCACCATGCCGAGCATCGTCACGGGCTTGCCCAGCTCCGGATCGACGACGTTGCGAAGCGCCATCTCGATCTGTACGCGTGAGACGGTCATCGCTACAGCCTAGCGGCGCGAATGTCGGCTGCTTTCGAGCCGGCCGTGAGATCGATTGCCTCCTGCGCGAACGGTCGCAATGCACCCGGGCGAATACCTCGCCTTCGAGGAACTGCAGGCGACCGTGGGCGTCTCAGGAAGAATCCATGTTCAGCGGGTCGTTCAGCCATGAGCAAAGAGAGCAGAAAAGGACATCGCCTTCCCCCCGCTTTGAGGGAAAAGGACTTCGCGCTGCTCTGGGTCGCCTCGCTGACGATGGGCCTCGGCAGCCAGATGGCCGCGGTCGCGGTCGGTTGGCAGGTGTTCGCCATCCGGCACAGCCCGCTCGATCTCGGTCTGATCGGACTGGCGGAGTTTGTGCCGCTCCCGCTGCTAGCGCTACCTGCCGGGCACCTTGCCGATCGGCTGCCGCGGCGTCTCGTCTTCGCTGCTGCGGTCGCGATCGACATGATCGTGATGGCGCTCCTGCTTCTGGTCACTCGCTCGGGAGCCACGAAGCTCTGGCCCTTCCTCGTTCTGGCGGCTGCGACCGGCGTGGCAAGCGCGATCGGCAGCCCGGCCGCGCGAGCGCTTCCGCCCACGCTGGTTCCCACCGAGATGCTTGCCGGCGCCCTGGCGCTGCGTTCGATCGCGATGCAGATTGCGACCGTAGCCGGGCCGGCGATCGGCGGATTCATCTTCGCAATCCGGCCCGAGCTGCCCTACGAGATTGCACTGGGGCTGTTTGCGCTCTCGGGCGCCTGCGCACTCTCGCTGCGCTCCCCGGCCGCGCGCACTCGGGCCGCGACCGGGGGATTTCCCGACTGGAGGAGCCTCGTTGCCGGCATCGGCTTCGTTCGAAAGACGCCCGTGCTCCTCGGAGCGATCACGCTCGACCTCTTCGCTGTTCTGCTGGGTGGCCAGATTGCGCTCGCGCCTCTGTTTGCGCGCTCGATCCTGCACGTCGGGCCGGAGGGGCTCGGCCTGCTCAGGGCGGCGCCGGCGGTCGGCGCAATCCTGGCGGGAGTGATGCTCACCCGGCGGTCGTCGATGCGCCACGCCGGCCGCACACTTCTGCTGGTGGTCGCCGGTTTCGGCGCGAGCATGATCGTATTCGGACTCTCGCACTCGTTCCCGCTTTCATTGGGCGCGCTCGCAGTCAGCGGCTTCGTCGACATGATCAGCATGAACATCCGCGCGACCACTGCCGCGCTGGCAACCCCCGACCGGTTGCGAGGACGCGTAAACGCGATCGAGATGGTCTTCATCAGCGCCTCCAATCAGCTTGGCGCCTTTGAGTCGGGCGCGGCGGCGGCCTTGCTCGGAGCCGCTCCGGCCGTCGTCGCGGGCGGCGTGCTGACGGTTTTGCTCGCCGGGGTGTGGCCGCGCGTCTTTCCCGCGCTCGCCCGTATCGACCGGCTCGAGGAGCTGCGGCCGGCGCGCGAGCCGTCTGCGCCACCGCCCGCGCCGGTCGAGCCGGCCGAGCCTCCCGCCGAGACCTGGTGAGCTGATCCGCGCTTCGCCACCGGTCTCGGCGCCCGACTCAGACTCGGCTCGATCGGGCAAGATGAGCCCATCGCTAATCGAATCCTCATTCTGGGCGGCGGCACCGGCGGCACGCTGATCGCCAACAAGTTGCGGCGCCGCTATGGCGCCGAGACCGAGATCACCGTCGTAGACAGGGACAATCGCCATGTCTACCAGCCCGATCTGCTCTTCGTTCCCTTTGGCCTGGTCGCGCCGGACTCGATCTGCCGGCCTCGCTCCAAGCAGCTCCGCCGCGGAGTCGAGTTCCGCCTCGGCAAGGTCGAGCGCGTCGAGACCGAGAAGAACACGGTTCATCTGGTCGGCGGTGAGACGCTCCCCTACGACGTTCTGATCGTCGCCAGCGGCGCCGAGCTGCTGCCCGAGGAGACCGAGGGACTGACCGGGCCGGGCTGGGGCGCGACTGCCTTCACCTACTACTCGGTGGAGGGCGCCGCCTCGCTCAGCAAGGCGATGGAAGGCTTCGAAGGCGGGCGCCTGGTCGTGAACATCGTGGACGTGCCGATCAAGTGCCCGATCGCGCCGCTCGAGTTTTGCTTCCTCTCGGACTGGTGGCTGCAGAAGCGCGGTCTTCGAAAGAAGACGGAGATCGTGCTGGCGACGCCGCTGGACGGCGCCTTCACCAAGCCGGTCGCCGCGAGGATGCTCGGCGAGTTGCTGGAGAAGAAGAAGATCCTGGTCGAGGCGGAGTTCGCGACCGGGCGCGTTGACGGCGAGGCGCGCAAGCTGCACAGCTGGGACGAGCGCGAGATCGACTACGACCTGCTGGTCTCGATTCCGCTGCACGGCGGCTCACCGTTCGTGGAGAGCTCGAACGGTCTGGGCGACGAGCTCGGTTTCATCGTCGTCGACCCGAACACGCTTCAGGCCAAGGCCGCCCCCAATGTGTTCGCCATCGGCGACGCGACCAACGTACCGACCTCGAAGGCCGGCGCGGTCGCGCACTTCCAGGCCGAGACGCTGGGCGAGAACATCCAGCATTTCCTGGCCGGAGAGGAGCTCGAGAAGAGCTTCGACGGCCACGCCAACTGCTTCATCGAAACAGGCTTCAGCAAGGCGCTGCTACTCGACTTCAACTACGACGTCGAGCCCTTGCCGGGCAAGTTCCCCCTCCCTGGCATCGGGCCGATGTCGCTGCTCAAAGAGTCGCGCCTCGATCATCTCGGCAAGCTCGCCTTCCGCAAGCTTTACTGGCATCTGCTCCTGCCGGGCAGACGCATTCCGCTGATTTCCGCGCAGCTGAAGATGGCGGGCAAGGACACCAGCCTCCTGAGTTCGACAAAGGAAGGAGTGACCGGATGACGACTGTCACGCTTGCAGGCACCCCCGTCGAGGTCGATGACGAGGGCTTCCTGCAAAAGCCCGAGCAGTGGACGAGAGAGATGGGCGAGGAGATGGCGCGCTCCGCCGGCATCGAGAAGCTGACCGAGCGACATTGGCAGGTAATCGACTTCATGCGCAAGACGTACCTGGATACGGGCGCGGCGCCGTCGATGAGAGCGCTCGGGAAGACCTCGGGCGTGGCGATCAAGGAGCTGTACGAGCTCTTCCCGAAGGGCCCGGCAAAGCTCGCCGCCAAGATCGGCGGCATTCCCAAGCCACGCGGTTGCGTCTAGAAAGGGGTGGGGAAATGGCAGATAGCATCGAGAAGGTCTCGATCGTCATCTCGAAGGGGTCTTTGGAGGGCGTCTACCCAGGCCTGATCATGGGTAACGGCGCCCGTATGGAGGGGATCGAGGCCAATCTCTTCTTCACCTTCTTCGGCCTGGACGTGATTCGCAAGGATCGGATCGACAAGATCAAGGTCGGTACGGTCGGTAACCCCGGCATGCACATGCCCACCTGGATCGGCGCGATTCCGGGCATGTCGTGGCTGGCGACCAAGATGATGAGCCGGCAGATGGACAAGATCGACATCCCACCGGTGCGCGAGTTCATCGAGATGATCGCCGACTCTGGCGGCAAGCTCTACGCCTGCCAGGCGACGGTCGATATGTACGGCTTGAGCATGGACGACTTCGTGCCGCAGGTCGAGAAGGTGCTGACCGTGGGCGAGTTCTACGAGCTCTCCGCGGGCGGCGAGATCATCTTCACCTGAGCGGCCACGAGACAGCGCCGCGTTACCGAGCTCAGCCGCGCTTCTGCCACGGCCTGCTGATCTTCAGGGCCGAGAGAATGGCGCGCGTCGAGGGCGAGCGGTTGAGGGTGTAGAAGTGGATGCCCGGAGCGCCGCGGGCAAGCAAGTCGGCGGCCTGGAGCGTGGCGTGAGCGACACCGAGCTCGAGCACGGTACCCGGATCGCTGGCGCGCAACTCGATCTGGGCGACCAGCTGCTTGGGAATCGTCGCGCCGGAGAGGG
Source organism: Thermoleophilia bacterium (assembly GCA_017882615.1). Taxonomy (GTDB): domain Bacteria; phylum Actinomycetota; class Thermoleophilia; order Gaiellales; family Gaiellaceae; genus Fen-549. The sequence goes on along the minus strand of JADGPD010000063.1, from coordinate 5,905 downwards.
CGGTCATGCGCTTGATCTGCTCGGCGTTGGTGATCGGCATCAGGCCGGGAATGATCGGCTGCTCGATCCCGGCCGCGCGAACCGCCTCGACGAACTCGAAGTAAACGGCGTTGTCGAAGAAAAGCTGGGTGATGAAGAAGGCGGCGCCGGCCTCGGCCTTGGTTTTGAGCACGCGGATCTCGCCGGCCATGTCGCTCGCGTCGACGTGCACCTCCGGGTAGCAGGCGGCGCCGATACAGAACGGGTAGTCCCCCGCGATCAGCGCGATCAGCTCGCTGGCGTAACGGATCGACTCGCTCTCGGGCGTCCAGTCGGGTTGCTCGCGCGGCGGGTCGCCGCGCAGCGCAAGCACGTTGTCGATTCCCACCTCGGCGGCGTGATCGAGGATCCGGCGCAGCTCCTCCGGCGTCGAGCCGTAGCCGGTCAGGTGCGACATCGCCTCCAGGCCCAGCTCCTGTTTCATCCAGCGCGTCAGCTCGACGGTGCGCTCGCTCGTCGAGCCGGCGCGCCGCGTGATCGAGACGAACGAGGGCTCGAGGGGCGCCAGCTTCTCGATCGCCTCGCGCAGGTTGCGCTCGCCCTCCTCGCTCGTCGGCGGGAAGAACTCGAACGAGAAGACGGGCTGCTCGCTTTGGCTGATGATCTCGTCTATGCGCACGGAGGTCGTCATTCTAGGTCGGCTCGACTCGGCCGAGGTCTTCGCATACCGCGAACAAACGACTCGTTCGCCCTCGGCGCGGTGTCTACCTGCCCCGATGCGGCGATCGATCTAGGAGCGAGCTCTAGGAGCGGAGGCGCTCGCTCAGCGCCCGGCACAGCTCTTCCGTGCCCGCCGCCGCGATCCGCGAACGCGATTCCAGGTCGAGTTGAGAGTCGAGGAAGGACGCTTCGCCGTCCACGAACTCGATCGCCAGCCCGACCTCGCGCACCAGCAGCTGCCCGGCGGCGACGTCGATCGAGCGCGCCGGCTTGAGCGAGCAGACCGCGTCGAGGCGCCCGGCGGCCAGGTGGCAGAGCGAAAGCGCGAGCGAGCCCATGATGCGCAGACGTTTGGCCAGCCCAACGACGCTCGGCGCTCGCTCGGCGATCTTCGCCGTCTCGGTCGCCTCGAAGGCCAGCAACTCGATCTCGTCCTTGGGTTTGGTCGCGCCGAGTGGCTCGCCGTTCAGCCAGGCGCCCTCGCCGCGCCGCGCCGTCCACTCCTCGCCGCTCCCGAAGTCGTAGACGTAGCCGAAGAAGACGTCGCGCATCCTGTCGCCGTCGGCGACCGCGAGCGAGACCGAGAAGAAGGGGATGCCGCGCTTGGCGTTGATCGAGCCGTCGATCGGATCGAGCACGACGCGCAGCGAGCCGCCGCCGCCAAAGACGCGCTCGCCCAGCTCCTCCGAGACGAGCGTGAAGCCCGGCACCTCCAGCCGCTCGAGCCGGCGCACCACGGCCTGCTCGGCCGCTTCGTCGATCTGGGTCGTCTCGTCGCCGCCCATGCCGCGGCGCAGAACCTTCTCGCGCTCTTCGCGCGTCGGCAGTCGCTCGAGCTCGCCGCGAATGTCGGCGACGACCTCGCGGCAGAGATCCAGCCAGGGCATCAAAGGGGGTATAGCACGAGGCCCGAGAGGAGCTTGGGGTAAAAGTAGGTGCTCTTCTGGGGCATCACGCGACCCTCGCGCGCAACCGCAAAGACCTGATCGATGCGCGACGGGCGCATCAGCACGGCTACCTCGGCGGCGCCGGAATCGACCGCGGCGACCGCTTCCTTCCACTCGGCGGTGTAGGAGATTCCTTCGTGCCCCAGCCGGCCGACCAGCTCGACGTCGAGAATCGCTTCGTCGGTGACGACCAGGCGAACGCCGCCTGTGTCGTAGACGAGCGCGGCGGCGGTCTCGTAGGACATCGCCTCCAGCTCCGCAAGCGCCGCCTCGACATCGTCTCTGGGCTCTCCGCCGGCCAGCGCGCCGAGCTCGGGCGTCGCGGCGAACACGCGATGTGTCGGGAAGATGGCAAGTCCCTCGCCGCGCGTGTTCACGAGTGCGGCAAAGGTGTAGGCGCTGGCCGGCGTTCCGTCCTGCTGGTGGAAGGCGACCGCCGTTTCGTAGCGGTGATGCCCGTCGGCGATCAAGAGTTGCTTGTCGGCGAGTGCGGAGTGCACCCGCTCGAGCGCCGCCGCATCATCGACGCGCCAGAGGCGGCTGCGAACACCCAGCTCCTCGGCGTCGAGGTCGGGCTCGCGCACGGCGGCCTGCTCGCGTAGAGCTTGCTCGCAGCGCTCGGGATCGTCATAGAGCAGGAAGATCGGCTCGATCTGGGTGCGCGCGGCGGTCAGCAGGCGCAGGCGGCTCTCTTTGGGCCCGGAGTGCGTGCGCTCGTGCGGCAGCACGACCTTGTTCTCATAGGGCTCGACCTTGATCGAGGCCAGGAATCCCTCGCGGGTGCGGGCGACTCCGTCGGGCCCGACGAAGGACTGCTCCAGCCACCAGAGCGCCGGCTCGGCGTCGCGGCGAAGGACTCCCTCGTCGCGCCAGGACGTGAGCAGCGGCCCGGAATCGCGCTCGTCCTCGGGCAACGTGAGATTGACGATGTTGTGCGGCGAGCGGCCCAGATATCCGGCGCGAGCCTCGGCGTCGATCACGTCGTAGGGCGGCGCGACGAGCGCGGCCAGCGGCCCGGCAACCGCGGGGTCGAAGGTCAGCGCCTGGAAGGGACGAACGTCAGCCACGCGAGCAGCGTACCAACCGCCTTCTGACTAGACTCGACTAGTGATCTCCGCCGAAAATACTGTTCTTTTCGACCGCGAAAACACTGACGGAGTGTAGCGATGACGGCCCTTGCCGAGCTCGTAGCGGACAGCGCCGTCGAGGGTGTGTACGCGGTCGCCCGCAAGGAGCGGCTGCGGACGAAAGCGGGCGCCTCCTACCTCGCGCTCGAGCTGACCGACGAGTCCGGTCGCGTCGAGGCGCGCGTGTGGAGCGACGTCGACCTGCTCGATGCGCGTTTCGCCGAGGGCGACGCGGTGCGTGTGCTGGGGCGGGTCGAGAGCTTCCGCGACAAGCTTCAGATCCAGGTGCGCACGCTCGAGGCGGCGCCCGAGGCCGACCCGACGACGCTCGCGCCCGCCGGCCGCCGCGACCCCGACGAGCTGGAGGGATTCCTCGATTTCCTCGTCGCCGAGATCGCGCACGAGGCGCTTCGCTCGACCGTCACGGCGCTGCTCGAAGGCGGAGACAGGAAGCGGCGCCTGCGCACCCTCCCGGCGACGCGCGAGGGCCACCACAGCTACTCCGGCGGGCTGCTCGAGCACACGGTCGGTGTCGCCACCATCTGCCGCGACCTCTGTCAGCTCCATCCGCGCCTGCGCTCCGACCTGCTGCTCGCCGCCGCGCTCACGCACGATCTCGGCCGCACGCTCGAGCTCGGGCCGGCGCCGCTCTATGCGCCCACCGGCGAGGGAAGACTGCTCGGCCACGTTCAGCTCGGTCTGCGCCTGATCGAGCAGCATGCAGACGCGCTCGGCCCGGATCTACGAGCCGAGCTCTTGCACGCGGTCGCGGTCCACCACGACGCCCGCGCGGCCCGCACCGCCGAGGCGGCCGCTCTCTACCACGCCAACCAGCTCGACACCGTCGCCCAGTTGCGACCGGTCGATTCCGCGTAGGTCGCCGCTCCATGCTCGGAATCGGATTCGCGCTCGCGGCGAGCCTCTCATGGGGCCTCTCCGACTACCTCGGCGGCGTCAAGAGCCGCATCGTGCCGCTGCTGACGCTGATCGCCGTTTCCCAGCTCGCCGGTCTCGCGCTGGTCGGCGTGCTCGCCGTTGCGACGCACTCCTATCCCGACGGGAGGACGGCGATGTATGCGGTGCTGGCAGGAAGCGCCGGGTTGGTCGCGCTCGCCGCCTTCTACCGTGGCATGGCGATCGGCAGGATCAGCATCGTGGCTCCGATCTCGGCGACCGGCGCGGCAATACCGGTCGCGGCCGGGCTGGCCCGTGGCGAGCGGCCGGCCGTGGCGGCGCTGTTCGGAATCGCGCTCGCACTGATCGGCGTCATCCTCGCCTCGGCCGAGAACCATCCCGAGCGAGGCCGCAGCCTGGCCGCGGAGGTGCCGCTTGCGCTCGGCGCGGCGCTCGGATTCGGCGTCTTCTTCCTCTTCGTGGCCAAGGCGAGCGAGCATCACCACGCAATCGCGGCGACGCTGATGCTGCGCCTGACCACCGCTCCACTCGTCGTGCTCCTGTTGCTCGTGCTGCGCCAGGCGCCTCGCATCCCCGCGGGGAATCTGCACTGGCTGATCCTGATCGGCCTGCTCGACAGCGGCGCCAACACGCTCTACGCGTTGGCCACCGATCACGGCCTGCTCAGCCTGGTCAGCGTTCTTGCCTCGCTCTATCCGCTCACGACCGTCCTTTTGGCGCAGGCGCTACTGCGCGAGCACGTCTCTCGCCACCAGCGGCTCGGGATCGTCGCGGCGCTGGCGGGCGTGGTGCTGATTTCGGCCGGCTAGCTCGCGCCCGGCTAGGGCGCCAGCGTCGCGCGCAACTCGTCGATCGCGGCCGGAACGAGGCGGTAGTACATCCAGGTTCCGCGCCGCTCGTGCTCGATCAGCCCGGCTTCGCGCAAAACACGCAGGTGATGGGAAACCGTCGGTTGAGCCAGCTCGAGCACGTCGACGAGCTCGCAGACGCAGGCCTCACCGCACGAGGCGAGGCGGTTGACGATCGCCACCCGCGCCGGCTCCGAAAGAGCCTTGAAGCGCTGCGCGTGCTCGGCGAAGGCGTGCGCGTCGCCGGGCTCGGTACCCGGCCGGCAACAAACCTTGGCGAGTAGCTCGTTCATCGACAGAACTGAATATAACACCTACCGTCCGCCGTAAACCGGCGCAACGCGACGAAAAGCCCCGTGAGACCGTCTAGACGTTGAAGCGGATGTTGAGCACGTCGCCGTCGGCGACGACGTATTCCTTCCCCTCCAGCCGCTGCAATCCCTTGCGGGCGGCCTCGGAGTGGGAGCCCGCGGCGACGAGATCGTCCCAGCGGATCACCTCGCAGCGGATGAAGCCGCGCGCGATGTCGGAGTGAATCGTCCCGGCGGCCTCCAGCGCGGTCTGCCCGCGCCTGAGCGTCCAGGCTCGGGTCTCCTTCTCGCCGGCGGTGAAGAAGCTGATCAGGTCGAGCGCCTCGAACAGCCGCTGCACGATCGCGCCGAGCGCCGAGGGCTTACCCTCGCGGAACTCGTCGGCCTCCGCGTCCGAGAGCTCGGCCAGCTCCAGCTCGAGCTGCCCGTCGATTCCGCCCGGACCGTTCTCGAGCGGGATCAAGAGCTTGGTCGTGAGCGGATCGAGCTCGGGCGGCAGCTCGTCGGGCCAGTCGCGCATGTTTTTGCCCTCGTCGAGGTGGGCGAGCAGCCGCTCCAGCGCCGTCACTTCTTTCTTCAGCATCGGGTCGCCGGACTTGGCCTGCTTCTGCATGCGCTCCAGCCGCCGCTCGACGTGGTCGCGGTCGGCCACCAGCAGCTCCAGCTCGAGCGTTTCAAGGTCGCGCGCCGGATCGGCCTCGGACGAGAAACCGTCGACGACGGCCAGAATGGCGTCGACCTGGCGCAGGTTGCCGAGCAGCGCCGGCCCCGTCCCGGGCACGTCCACGACTCGGATCGCCGCCTTTGTGACCTTCTTGGCCTTGACCGTCTCGGCCAGCTGTTGCAGCCGCTCGTCGGCGATCTCGGCCATGCCGACGTGCTCCTTGCCTGAAGGGCCTGAGTAGGCGCCAACCTGGGCGCCCGCCTTGGTCAGGGCGTTGAAGATGGTGGTCTTGCCCGCGCCGGGCAGGCCGACGATGCCGACTTCGAGTGCCATGCCGGTAGCTTAGGGCAAGCCCGCGCTCGGTTTGCGACGCTCCGGTTTCTCAGGGGACGAG
>JADGPD010000093.1 GCA_017882615.1 Thermoleophilia bacterium | reverse complement strand
CTCCGGCTCATCTCCTATACTGGCTATTCAGTTGGACGAAGACCCGCCATTTAGTCGTTCGCCGGAGCGGACGTGACACTCTCGCTCGAAATCCTCGCCGTTCTCGGTTTGATCATTCTGAACGCGTTCTTCGTGGCGGCCGAGTACGGCCTAGTGACGGCCCGGCGCACGCGCCTGCGCGAGCTTGAGGAACAGGGCAATCGGCGCGCGCGCAGGGTGCGCAGTCTCATCTCCAGGCCACCTCGCTTCATCGCCGCCATGCAGCTCGGTGTCACTGCCACGAGCCTCGGCATCGGCGCCCTCGGCGAGCCCGTGCTAGGGCGCGCGCTCGACAAGGTGACGGCGACCTTTCTGGCCTTCGCGATCGCCTTCCTGATCGTGACCTTCCTGCACGTCGTGCTCGGCGAGCTGATTCCCAAAGGGATCGCGCTTAGCTACTCCGATCGCGTGGCGCTGGCCGTCGCGGTGCCGGTGCGGGTCTTCTTCTTCCTCTTCATGCCGCTGATCTGGGTGCTGCAGCGGAGCTCCGAGCTGGCGCTCAGTCTGCTCGGGATGAAGCAGCCCCAGGCCGAGTCGCCGCCGCTCTCGGAGGCCGAGTTGCGCATGCTGCTCGAGTCCTCGAGCGAGCACGGCCAGATCGAGAAGGAGGAGACCGAGATGCTCTACAAGGTCTTCGACTTCGCCGACAAGGAGGCCTCCGACGTGATGGTGCCGCGGCCCGAGGTGGTTGCGCTCTCGATCGACCTACCGCCGGCCGAGTGCCTGGCGGCGGTGATCGACTCGCCCTTCACCCGTTACCCGGTCTATCGCGAGACGCTCGAGAACATCATCGGCATCCTGCACGTGCGCGACATCTTCTCGGCGATGAACGAGGTCGGAATCGAACGGGTGAACATCGAGGAGCTGCTGCGCGAGGCCCACCTGGTGCCCGAGACAAAGGACCTGGCGGCGCTCTTGGCCGACTTCCGCCGCACCGGCCAGCACATGGCGATCGTCGTCGACGAGTACGGCGGCATGGAGGGAATCGTCACGCTGGAGGACCTGCTCGAGGAGATCGTGGGCGAGATCGAAGACGAGTTCGACCTGCCCGACGAGTCGATCGAACGGATAGCCGAGGACACCATCCACGTCGACGGCACCTTTTCGATCGACGACTTCAACGAGCAGTTCGGCGTCGGCCTGCCGATCGAGGACTACCACACGCTTGCCGGGTTCGTCTTCGGTCAGCTCGGTCATGCGGCGGTACCCGGCGACGTCGTCGAGCACGACGGCATGCGCTTCGAGGTGCTCGAGGTCGAGGGCTCTCGTATCGATCGGTTGGCGGTGCTGTTCGAGAAGCGCGACGCAAACGAGCGCTGAGCGTTTCTACTCCAGGTTTACTACTCCGCACCGGCTGGAAACGAACACCAGAGCCGCTGGCTGGGTAGCGGGCGTTTAACCCGAACGGGTTTCGTGTTATAAGAAAATCGCGAGGCCATCGATTTCGCGTGTGCTCAGGGCGCACGGGCGAGAGAGGAGGGGGTTGGGGTAAAGGGATCCGACCAACTAACCGCTCCTATCCATTGAAAGGCCGTTCTCCTCGTAGCTGCCAACAGCCGGCCGTTCTTGTCGCACGCAGTAGGGCTCAGGAGGGGTTGACCCTTTGGTCGCTAGGGGAATTGTCACTTTAACTAGGAGGATGACGTGAAAAAGCTTTTGCTCGTTCTTGCACTCGCTGCGCTCGTGGTATCCGCGGTGTTCACGGCGACAGCTATGGCCAAGAGCAAGGCCAAGAAGGCTTCTGTCCAAGTCTGCGCTCTGCTTCCGGACACGAAGTCGTCCGTCCGGTATACGTTGTTCGACAAGCCGCTACTCGAGAAGGCCTTCAAGAACGCTGGCATTTCCGGCCAGGTCTTAAATGCCCAGGGCGATACCCAGACGCAGATCACGCAGGGCCAGCAGTGTGTGACGAACGGCGCGAAGGTGATCCTGGTTGACGGTATCGACTCCGGCACGGCTGCCGCGATCGAGAAGTCCGCCAAGGCCGCAGGCGTGAAGACAATCGACTATGACCGCCTCACGCTCGGTGGCACGGCGTCGTACTACGTGTCGTTCAACAACGTCACGGTCGGCAAGCTCCAGGCTACGGCCCTCGTCGCCGCTATGAAGGCGAAGGGAGTCATGACCTCCAGTAAGAAGCCGGTCGTTGCCGAGCTGGACGGCGCCCCGACCGACAACAACGCCACGCTGTTCGCCAAGGGCGCTCACACGGTGCTCGATCCGCTCTTCAAGAGCGGGGCGATCAAGAAAGGCCCGAAGCAGGCCGTTCCGGGTTGGGACAACCAGAAGGCCCTGACCATCTTCGAGCAGATGCTCACCAAGACGAGTAACAAGATCAACGCCGTCCTGGCCGCCAACGACGGTCTCGGCAATGCGGTTATCACAGCGCTGAAGAGCCACAAGCTCAAGGCGGTCCCGGTCACTGGCCAGGATGCGACGCCGCAGGGCGTGCAGAACATCATCTCGGGTTGGCAGTCGATGACCGTCTACAAGGCTGTCCCGCTCGAGGCCAATGCAGCCGCCGCTGCAGCAATTGCCATCATCAAGCACAAGAAGGTCGCCACGAACGGAACGACCAGGGACACGCAAGGCAAGCGCAACGTCCCGTCGATCCTCGAAGTACCGCAGACGATCAACAAGGCGAATTACCAGATTCTCTTCAAGGCTGGCTTCATCAAGAAGAGCGAAGTCTGTGTAGGCGCCTTCAAGAAGTTCTGCAAGACGTACACGAAGCCGTACTGAGTAAACAAGGGTTCGGCGTAAGCAAATAGAGGTTCGGAAGCGGAGGCGCCCTTCGGGGCGCCTCCGCCGCGCTCTCGACTTTCGTGGCGCTCCTGTGGTAGAAACGCACTGTGGGGAACGGCGGACCGCTTCTCGATCTTCGCAACATCTCGAAGTCCTTCGGCTCCGTCCAGGCGCTCACCGATGTCGACTTCGAGGTGAAAAGCGGCGAGGTGATGGCGCTCGTTGGCGACAACGGCGCCGGCAAGTCGACGCTGATCAAGTGCGTCGCCGGGATCATCGCGTATGACAAGGGCGAGATCTTCTTTGACGGCAAGCTGGCGAACATCCACGGCCCCAAGGACGCCGCGAAGCTCGGGATCGAGGTCGTCTACCAGGATCTGGCGCTCTGCGACAACCTCGACGTCGTCCAGAACATGTACCTCGGCCGCGAGGCTCACGACCTGTTCCAACGGCTCCAGGAGCCGATCATGGAGCAGCGAACGTCCGAGACGATGTCATCGCTCGCGGTGACCTCGCTCAACTCGATTCGGCAGAAGGTCGCCTCCCTTTCGGGTGGCCAGCGCCAGTCGGTGGCGGTAGCCCGCGCCGTGATGTGGAACTCGCGCCTCGTCATCCTCGACGAGCCGACGGCGGCGCTCGGTGTCGCCCAGACAGAGCAGGTGCTGGGGCTCGTCACGCGTCTTGCCGCCGAGCATGATCTCGCGGTCGTGATCATCTCCCACAACCTTCACGACGTCTTCGAGGTCGCCGACCGGATCACCGTGCTTCGCCTCGGTCGAAACGTCGGCGTCTACGAGCGCGAGAAGACGACGCCGGAGGAGATCGTCTTCGGC
>JADGPD010000062.1 GCA_017882615.1 Thermoleophilia bacterium | reverse complement strand
GCCGGTAGAGACCGCCGGACGCGAAGCCGGCGCAGGATCGCCGGACGCGTTCCGTCCCCAGGAAGCGAAAGACCCCGTTTCCGGGGCCTTCCTGAGTAGCGGGGGCAGGATTTGAACCTGCGACCTCCGGGTTATGAGCCCGGCGAGCTACCTGACTGCTCCACCCCGCGACGCATCTCAAATGATAGCGCCAGATAGCCGTTTTGGGCGCTTTCACAGCGCGATTCCCGCTGTGGGCTAGATCGAGGCCGGCTGCGGAACGAGGGGACGCCCCTCCCTGCGCCGATTTCGTACGGAACTGCGCCGCGCTATCTGGCGCGTGCCCGGCAGGTTGGTAGCATCGTTCGCGTGATCGTCTTCTGGGTCGCGCTCGCCATCCTGGTCGTCGCGTTCGTCGCGGGCGCAATATTCGTGCTCGTGCGCGCGCTCGAGACGAAAAGAGCTCTGAAAGGTCTCAAGGATGCGCTCAGCGTCGAGCTACGGCGAATCGCCCGCGCCGGCGAGCACACGAACGAAGAGCTCGAGGCGGCGAAAACGGCTTTCGAGCGGGTGGCGGCCAGCATCGCGCGGCTCAGCACGGCTCGCGCACGAGTACGCCTGATCAAAGAGGCGCTCGCCGAGGCCGAAGCGGTCTTGACGCGCGCCCGAGCCTTCATCCCGAGCAAGTGATGCGCCGGTGCCGGTAGCAGCCATCGATATCGGCACGAACACGACTCGGCTGATCGTGGCCGAAGTCGCGGGCTCGAAGCTCGAGGAGCTCGAGCGCCGCACCGTGATCACGCGCCTCGGCGAAGGAGTAGACGAAAGCGGTGTCCTTTCGTCCGCCGGCATCGAGCGCGTGCAGGAAACGCTTTCCGAGTATGCGGAGATCGTCGAGAGGCTCGACGCGGCTCCGACGCTCGTGGTCGCCACCAGCGCCGTTCGCGACGCGTCGAACGGCGGCGAGTTCCTGAGCGAGATCGAGCGCCGGTTCGGCTTCAAGGTTCGCTTGCTCTCGGGGAGCGAGGAGGCTCTTCTGGCCTTCCGGGGAGCGACGCTCGGACGCTCGCTGATGCGTTCCGTGCTCGTCGTCGACATCGGCGGCGGCTCGACCGAGCTGGTGCTCGGAGACGCCGGGGGCCCGAGCTTCCACGTCAGTCTCGACATCGGTGCGGTGCGCCTGACCGAGCGCTACCTGCACTCCGACCCGCCCGGCCCGGCCGAGCTCGATCACTGCGCAATGGCCGTGCGCGAGCTTCTGGTCGACCGCATCCCCGCCGGCGTGCTGCACGCGCCGACGACCGCAATCGGCAACGCCGGCACGATCACCACCATTGCCGCGCTCGATCAGAGCCTGCCCGCATACGACCGAGATCGCGTCCACGGCTACTCGGTGACTCGCCGGGCGGTTCACGAGCAGCTCACCCGCCTCGCCGCTCTCCCGCTCTCCGAGCGCCGCCAGGTGCCCGCGCTCGAGCCCGAGCGCGCTCCGGTGATCGTCGCCGGCGCAATCGTCTGCAGCGAGTTGCTCGATGCCTTCGCGCTCGACGCGATCGAGGCCAGCGAGCTGGACATCCTGGACGGCGCGGCGCTGCTCGCAGCCGATCTCGCTTCCTGATCACCGCCTCGTCCAGCGGCGCTATCCGACACCGTTTTCTGTCGAGACGCGTTGATAAAGAAAGCGCGAATTTCCTTCCCCAGCTGTGGACGCGATTGTTAGTCGCGGATCCGGCTCGCTGCAGCACTGAGCCGCGGTCTATGCTCGTAGCTGCGCCGGGGTGGCGGAATGGTAGACGCGCCCGACTTAAAATCGGGTGTCTTAGGACGTGAGGGTTCAAGTCCCTCCCCCGGCATTTCTCGACGCGCTGGAACGACGCTGGACTGCAGGATGCTTCGGCCGCGAAGCTTGTCCGTACGGATGTACTGTCCTGCGCGTCGCGACTTTGCCTCCTTTGCCAGCGCCGCCCCAGCGCGCCGAGATAGCAATCTTGCCGGAATGGCACCGCTAATCCGTCCGGCGCGCGGACTACTCTGAGCGGTTCCCATGGCGACCTATCTGCTCATTGCACTGCTCGCGGTTATGGTTCTCGCGATTGCGTTTCGCGAGCTGTCACTCGCCTCGAAGCGCGGTCAGGGCGCCGCACAGGAGGTCAATCTGCAGCAGCACCTGCAGGCGCTCGCCGAGACGCTCGATCGCCGGCTCGGCGACCTGGATACGAAGGTGGACAGCCGCCTTCAGACCGCGTCGGAGACGTCCAACCGGATTCATGAGCGGCTGGGCAAGCTGGGCGAGGCGACCGTGCAGATGAACGAGCGGGTCAAGGATCTCGCCCGCCTCGAGCAGGCGCTCAAGCCACCCAAGGCGCGCGGCGGATTCGGTGAGCTGTTACTCGAGAACCTCCTTCGCGACAAGCTCCCGCCCTCGCACTACCAGCTTCAGTACGGATTCAAGGGAGGCGAGCGGGTGGATGCCGTGATTCGGGTCGAGCGGCTCGTGCCGGTGGACGCCAAGTTCCCGCTCGACAACTTCCATCGCGTCGTCGAGGCCACGAGCGACAGCGAGCGGCTGACGCACGAGAAGGCGTTCGGACGCGATCTCAAGACGCACATCGACGCGATCGCGGGCAAGTACATCCGCCCGGCCGAGGGAACGTACGACTTCGCCTTCATGTACGTCCCGTCCGAGTCCGTCTACTACGAGCTGGTCTGCGGCAAGACCGGGGCGCTTTACTCCTACGCGCTCGAGAAGCGCGTCTTCCCCGTCTCGCCCACGACCTTCAGCGCCTACCTGCAGGTGATCGTGTTCGGACTGAGAGGGCTGCAGGTCGAGAAGCACGCCCAGGAAGTGATGGCTCAGATAACGGGGCTGCAGAAGGACTTCGGCCGCTTCAAGGAAGACTTCGACCTGGTCGGGACGCACCTCGGCCGGGCGCAGTCGAAGTTCTCGGACGCCGAGAGGAGAATCGACCGCTTCGAGGGCAAGCTCGAGCAGTCGACCGAGCACATGGCGATCGAAGGCCCGCTGGAAGCCGAGGCCGTCGAGGAGTACGTGCCGACGCCTCTGCCGCTCGATCCCATTCCGGCACCGTGATCCATGCAGGAAGCCCGCGCCAAAACGTCGAGCTCAAGGCCCGCGACTCCTATCCCGCCCGGACGCTGCGCCGCTGTCTGGAGCTGGCGGCCGACGACCGGGGCACCCTCAGGCAGCGCGATACCTACTTCGGCGCCCGCGACGGGCGGTTGAAGCTGCGCGAGCAGGAGCCCGGCCCCTCCTACCTGATCCACTACCTGCGCAACGACGAGGCAGAGGCGCGACCGAGCGAGTACACCCTGGTCGAGATCGCAGATCCGCCCGCTCTTGCTCGATTGCTCGCGAGCGCCCTCGGCATCGAGTGCGTAGTCGGGAAGGAGCGCCGGCTCTTCCTCTGGGAGCAGAACGTGCGCATCCATCTCGACCGGGTAGACGGCCTCGGCACGTTCGTCGAGATCGAAGCCGTCGCCCCGCCCGACTCGAACCTCGCGCGGGAGCGCGACCAGGCCGAGCGCTTGCGCGCGCTGCTCGAGATCGAGTCGTCGCAGCTCGTCCCGACCAGCTACTCCGACCTGCTTCGAGGGCACAAGCCCTGAGCGGCGCCGCGCACCCAGCGAAGCGCCGGGAACAGCGGCGCCTTCGCTTGCGTTGGTTAGGCTGCAGGGCACAAGCGTTGGAGGAGGAGAAGTGACAGCTAGCGACGTGCGCAACGTGATCATCATCGGCGGGGGACCGGCCGGCTACACGGCCGCTCTCTACAGCGCCCGCGCCCTGCTCGAGCCGCTCGTGATCGAAGGCATCTCCTGGGGCGGTCAGCTGATGAACACCAGCGAGGTCGAGAACTTTCCCGGTTACAGCGAGGGCGTGATGGGGCCGCAGATGATGAGCGACCTGCGTGCCCAGGCCGAGCGCTTCGGGACGGAGTTCGTCACCGATGACGTCGTGCGCGTCGACCTCTCGCAGCGGCCCTTCGTCGTCGAAACGGGCGATGAGACGTATCGAGCGAGGGTGCTGATCATCGCCACCGGCGCCAACGCGCGCGAGCTCGGGCTTCCTTCCGAGACGACCCTGCAGGGTAAGGGCGTCTCGTACTGCGCGGTCTGCGACGCGGCCTTCTTCCGCGGCCAGGAGGTCGTGGTCGTGGGCGGCGGCGACTCGGCCATGGAGGACGCGATCTTCCTCACGCGCTTCGCCGAGAAGGTACTGATCGTGCACCGGCGCGCCGAGTTCCGGGCCGAGCCGATCATGCTCGAGCGCGCGCGCGCGAACGAAAAGATCGAGCTGGTCACCAACGCCGTCGTGGACGAGGTGCTGGGAACCGAAGAGGGAAAGGTCACAGGAGTGCGCCTGCGCAGCACCGAGACGGACGAGACCTGGGAGGTCGAAGCCGGCGGAGTCTTCGTCGCCATCGGGCACGACCCGAATTCGAGCCTCTTCACCGAGGTGCTCGAGCACGACGAGGCTGGTTACCTGATCACCAAGCCGTACTCGACGGCGACGAACGTGGAGGGCGTCTTCGCCGCCGGCGACGTCCAGGATCCCGTCTTCAAGCAGGCGGTCACCGCCGCCGGTTCAGGCTGTATGGCCGCGCTCGAAAGCGAGCGACTGCTCGCCGCCGAAGAGCACGCGCGCGCTACGGCAACCTGATCGAAGTAATCTTCGCTCCGTGAGCATCGGAAGGGTCATCAGCCAGGCCTCGGAGCTGTACTGGAAATGGTTCCTGCGCTTGGTGCTGACCGCCGCGCCCATCTTCGTTGTGCTCGAATTCTTCACGGCCCTCTCGGGGTCGTCGGCCCATGCTCATCACTGGACCGCATCCGTCCTCTCGGGGATCGCCTCCTTCCTGCTCTGGATCGTCGGCACCTTCTGGCTGCAGGGCGCCCTGGTGGAGGCGGTCAGCGACCTGCGCGACGGCCGCGCCGATCTCTCGATCGGGGAGCTCTATCAACGGACTCAGCCGCTCCTGCCGGCGCTGATCGCGGCCGGAGTCGTCGCGGCGCTCGGCATCGCCGGCGGGTTCGTGTTGCTGGTCGTGCCCGGGTTCATCCTGTTGACGCGCTGGATCTTCATCGTGCCGGTGATCGTGCTGGAAAAGAAGTCGGCCGGCGATTCGTTCGGGCGCTCGTGGGGACTGGTCAAGGGCTCGAGCTGGCCGGTGTTCTGGCTGATACTCCTGACCATGATCGCGCTCGGAGTCGGATCCACGCTGATCAGGCTCGCGCTCTTTCCCTTCTCCGCGCTGCCGGATTTCTTCGCTTCGTGGATCGTGGGCACGATCGCCAGCAGTCTCACGGCACCTTTCGCGGCTCTCGTCTGGACGCTCAGCTACTTCGAGCTCGTGCGCGAGCAGGTGCAGCCGAGCGCGACGAAGCTGCCGCCGGTTCGGGTTTAGTAACCCGTCTCAGCCGCCGTTTTGGGCCTGCCAGGCCTCGACCATGCCGATTCGCTGCGCCTCGGTCGGGTGGCTGCCGAAGAGGATCGGATCCCAGAAGGGCGGATTGGGGTTCTCGTTGGTGGTGCGCACGAAGCTCACAAACAGCGCTTTGGCGGACTGAGGATCATTCGTGGCCTTGAGCGCCGTCCAGTCGGCCTCGGCTTCGAGCCGGCGCGAGAAGGCGTTATCGATCGGGAGCGTAAGCGTCGGGAGCGCAACGTAGACGAACAGGAAGAGAGGCACAGCCAGGGGCACCATCATCCCCCCTCGCCGTTTCGTCACCTGGGCAATCACGAAGGCGATCGGGAACGCGAAGAGTGCGTACCAACCGATCCCCTTCCAGAGGTCGTTGTGCTTGTGGTGGGCCAGCTCGTGCGCGACCACGACCTCAAGCTCCGGCTCTGAGAAGCGCCCGTCGAGGATCGTGTCGAAGAGCCCGATTCGACGGCTGGGGCCGAGCCCCATCGCCATCGCGTTCGGCGCCGTGGTCGTGGCGCTGACGTTTATCTGCCTGAGCGGGACGGCCTTGACGCCCTCCCTCTGCGCCAGCCGCTGCTCAGTCTGCAGGAGCGCCGCGTGACCCTCCAAAGGCTGATTGAACGCGTAGGGCTGCACGAAGGTCACGAGGATCGCTATTCCGACAAAGATCGGAGCTCCGGCCAGCCACCAGTTGTTTCCCAGCAGGCGCGCGAAGCCCATGACGATAAGGATCGTCAGGCAGATGCCCAAGAACTCGAAACCGAGCGCCGACCAAGTTCCAACCACCATCTCGACATAGCCGGTCTTTTCGATGCCGTAGCGACGTAGCCACCAGAGCGCACCCAATTGGCTCGGCAGCATCGCTATCCAGAGAATCGCTATTCCGAGCATGGCCAGCAGCATCCCGGTGCCGATCGGGCCCGCGGCCGACTCGCCGATGAAGCGGTGGCCCCATTTGGCGTAGAAAGCGAGCACGATCAGCGGCAGCAGCAGACCGGCGAGCCCAAACAGGTCGAGCACGAAGGAGAAGTGCTGGGCCCGGTGCAGCTCGCTCAGCCCGACGATCGCGCCCACGTCGACCTTCGGCAGCTTCAGATCATCGGGAACCGAGGTGCGCCAGAGCCTGCTTGCGGCGTAGAGCCAAGCCGCCGCCAGGGCTCCGAAAACAAGGAGCCCCAGCAGGCGACGAGAGCTTTTGCTCACGCTTCGGACGGCGCCTCGGGCGCCTCGGGTGCGGTTGGTTTTTCCGCGGCGGCCGGGGGTGTTTCGGCCACAGCCGGAGCCGCGTCGATGACCGGAACCCCGAGCGCCATGCCCACGTATGGGCTAGAGCATGGGTATGTCCCGGTTACCAGGAGAGCGTATCCCGCAACCTGGGCGCCGTAGCGGATGGCATTGGCCCCCAGGTCACGGAAGCCACGCGGCATCCGCCCTGTGATCAGCGATGCCCACCAGGAAAAGGAAAGCAACGGATAGCAGATCAGCATTGCGGGGACCAACACTACGTACAGCACGACCACCGTCGGGAGTGCGAGGAACATCCTGAAGAAGGTCTTCAGGCGGTTCTGCTTCTCGGGCGTAGTCGGTACAGAGAGTTCGACGGGATAGCTTCCGGGCTCGCCCGTAAAACCGGGGAACGGGTTGGCGACCAGCATGAGGAACGCGTAAACCGTTGTCCAGTAGCGGAGGTAGGCGGCGTTGAAGCGCTGGAACGGTGCCGCCGGTCGTCCTATTACTAGAGCCACGAGCCAGTTGAGAACAGCTACGAGAATAACGGCTATTCCCCACAGCTCTAGCCAGATGCCGTGCGGAATATAGAGGAGGTAGCGGAAGAAGACCGTGAGGCGCGAGCGCCGCAGATCGTCCATTACGTGGAGTGTGATCGGATGTTCGTTCATGGCGGGGATATTTTCAGATCGGCGCCCCGAAAGCGAGAAGAGCGGTAGATCCGGCCGCTGCGGCGCCCGCAGACGCTCCACATTCCGCCTGTTGAGCGACCGCTCCGATCAATTACGCGCGCCGGTGGCGATAAACACGGGTACAGACTCGAAGCGACCCTGTGAACGACGAGAGAGACAAGCAGCCTCCGCCCGAGCCGCCCGCGATTCGGATGTCGGCCGAGGAGGTCTCGGAGATGCTGAGGCGCGGCCAGGCCATAACCGACGACGTGCGCGAGCGGGCCGTTTCTCTCGCGGCCCAGGGGAAGATGCTGCACAAGTCCGGCCCTCCGGCTTACCCGCGCGTGATCGGAGCCGCGGTCACCACCGGCCTTCAGTCCGATCTGCGCCATCCGTTCTTCTCCGATGTGCTCGAGGGAGTCAAGGAGCGCGCCATGGCAAGTCACTACGACCTGCTGCTTCTCTCGGGCCACGTCAGCGAGGAGTTCAGCGCCGAGTACTCCTATGTCGCCCGCTGCCGCCGACACGGCATCGAGGGCGTCGTCCTGATGGGCTTCTCGCGCACGGATCCAGAGCTCCTGCACTTGGTCTCGGAGCAGATCCCGACCGTGGCGATCGATCTCGATCTGGTCGGCGCCAGGGCCACCTACGTCACTTCGGACAACGTCGAGGCGGCCGCGACCGCCACCCAGTATCTGCACGCGCTCGGCTATACGCGTATCGCGCACATCACGGGAATTCTGGTCAGCCGGCCTGGAATCGATCGCGTCCTCGGTTACCGCTCCGGCCTCGAGCGCGCGCAACTTCCCTTCCGGGAGGACTACCTGATCGAGGGCGACTTCTACGAACAGTCCGGATACAACGGCATGAGCCGCCTGCTTGCGCTTGAAGAGCGTCCCGAGGCGGTGTTCTGCTCCAGCGACATGATGGCGCTGGGAGCGATTCGCGCGGCCCACGTGGCCGGCCTGCGCGTGCCCGACGAGATCGCCGTGGTCGGTTTCGACGACGCGGCCTTTGCCAGCATGATGGACCCAGCTCTGACCACTGTTCGTCAAGACAAAGCGGGCCTCGGCGCAGCGGCTTGCGAGGCGCTGATGCGCATCGTGCAGAACGAGTCGGGCACGCCGCCGGTGGTGATCCTCTCTGCCGACCTGGTGGTGCGCGAGTCGTGTGGCGCCGCCTTGCGCGCCGCGCGGAATCGCTAGCGCGCCGCGCGAAACGGCCAAGGACCCGCGGATTTCCGGTCGAGCGCGCTTGAAGGCACGCTGACGCGCACATCGGGAAGCTACAATCGCAGCGCTCGTCTTTGCGGGGTCGTCTAATGGTAGGACGCCTGACTCTGGATCAGGTGATCGGGGTTCGAGTCCCTGCCCCGCAGCTAGGCACCGGGGATTCGGCCTCGATCAAGCGGGCGCCTCTCGTTAAAGTCGCGGCACCGGGTGCTCGATAACCAAAACGGCGGCGATCTTTTCGAAAGGCGACAGTAATGCCCACGATTCACGAATTGGCAGACCAGGCGGGTGTCTCGGTAATGACCGTGACCAGGATTCTCGGCGGCGACGCGGGAATCGACGCTGAAACTCGGGAGCGTGTTCTAGCGCTCGTGCGCGAGCTGGAGGTTACGAGCGACATCTCGGCGGCCGCGATCACCGACATGCCCTCGCAGGTGATCGGGATCATTCTCGACACCTCGGGCCACGCCGACCTCCACCACCCGGTTTTCGGAGCCGTTCTCGACGGCCTGAAGGAAGTGATCACCAAGGGTGGTTACGACATGCTCTTCTTCACCGGCGGCACACCGTCGGGCAGCATCCGCACCTACGACTTCCTGGAGCGCTGCCGCCGTCACCACGTTGACGGCATGATCTTGATGGGCGTCGGTCGCAGCTTCCCCGAGATCCAGAAGCTCGTCCGCTCGGAGGTTCCCTGCATCGGCGTCGAGCTCGATCTGACGGGCCCGATGACGGGATTCGTGATCTCCGACAACGTCGAGGGCGCCAAGCTTGCGGTGCGCCACCTGCACGAGCTCGGCCGGCGCAAGATCGCCACCATCACCGGCATGACCTACACGCGCCCCGGCCGCGACCGGCTAACGGGATACCGCGACCAGATCGAGGAGCTCGGCCTGAGCCAACACACCGAGTACATCCAGAGCGGCGATTTCTACGAGCCGTCGGGCTTCACGGCCATGGAGAGCCTGCTCGCGCTGTCCGATCCGCCCGACGCCGTCTTCTGCGCCAGCGACATGATGGCCGTCGGCGCGATCGGAGCGGTGAAGGCCGCGGGCAAGAGGGTGCCTGAGGACATTGCCATCATCGGCTTCGACGACGCACCCTTCGCGGCCGCCTTCAGCCCGGCGATCAGCACCATCCGCCAGGACAAGATCGGGCTGGGACGCGCCGCCGGCGAGCAAGTGATGGCGCTGATCGACGACCCCAAGGCGACTCCGCCCAAATTGATGCTGCCGGTGGAGCTCGTCGTGCGCGAGTCGTCGGCCGGCGCGAGCTAGCTGCCGGAGGCCGACTCGGAAGCCTGCACTACGTCGTTCGTCGCGGGAGCGCCGTCGAGCAGGCGGTTCACGGTCTCGACCAGGTCGACGGTAGAGAACGGCTTGCTGAGGAAAACCGCCGAACTGGCGATGCGCGCCAAATCGTCGGCCAAGTCTTCTTTGCCGTAGCCCGACATGCAGACGAGCTTCAGGTCGCTTCTATCATGCAGGGCGCGGCGACCGAGCTCCAGCCCGTCTACTTCGCCGGGCAGCGTCACGTCGGTGAGAAGAAGGTCTGCCTCGCGCGTATTTTCCACCAGCTCGAGCCCCTCTTCGCCGCTCGTCGCCGCGAGCACCCGGTAGCCCGCGCGCTCGAGCACTCTCGAGACGAGCCGGCGCACGAGGTCATCGTCGTCAACCAGGACGACGGTCTTGACCGGTTGCTCCGAAACACTTTCCATATGCGGCACTTTCTTGGGGGAAGTCAAAGAGTAGCGCCACGATAGAGGATGGTCTACCCCACTTTGCCCGGAGGCGAATCACCCTTGTGGACGCTGGCCCTATTTCGGACTATCGGCGCGACGGTCAGGCGATTGAGTTCTCGCTCTCTCGGCCGGCGGCTCGAGAAAGCGAGAAGGCGAAATCTCAAGGCCTGGGTACCTCATCGAGAGCAGCAGGCGACCGCTACACTGACGCCTCTGCAAGGCGCATTCGTCTAGTGGCCTAGGACACCGCCCTCTCACGGCGGCGGCACGGGTTCGAATCCCGTATGCGCCTTT
>JADGPD010000010.1 GCA_017882615.1 Thermoleophilia bacterium | reverse complement strand
GCCAGGTCGCCTCGCCGGCCGAGCGTGATCATCTGCTCGGCGAACGGCTTGACGGCCTTGGCCTTGGCTTCGGTCGTCTTGATGCGCCCGTGCTCGATCAGCGCGCACGCCAGGTTCGCGTAGAGGGCGTGCCTGTGCGCAGAGTCGCGTCCGAGCTTCTTGCCTTTGTGCTGATGCCGCATCGTCCCGGAACCTCTAGTCCTCGCCGCGCAGGTTCAGGCCATGAGCCGCAAGCGTCTCCTTGACCTCTTCGATCGACTTCTTGCCAAAGTTCGGGATCGCTCCCAGCTCGACCTCGGTCTTGGTGACGAGGTCGCCGATGGTCTCGATGCCGACGCGCTTGAGGCAGTTGTAGGAGCGAACGCCCAGCTCGAGCTCTTCGATCGGGAAGTTCTCCATGCCGTGGGCAACCGTTGCCTCCGGCGTTATCTCGGCGGCGGCCACCTGGGTCAGCCCTTCGATCTTCTCCACGTCGGTGAAGATGGCGAGCTGGCGGATGAGGATCTCGGCCCCCTGCGCTATCGCTTCGCGTGGATCGATCGAGCCGTCGGTGGTGATATCGATGCGAAGCTTGTCGTAGTCGGTGCGCTGACCGACGCGAGCCGCCTCGACGTCATAGGCGACGCGGCGAACCGGTGAGAAGATCGAGTCGACCGGAATCACTCCGATCGTGTGCTCGGGCCCGCGATTGAGCTCGGCCGGGACGTAGCCGCGGCCGCGGCCGATCGTGAGCGTCAGCTCGAGCTTGCCGCGATCCGAGAGATGAGCGATCTCCAGCTCGGGATTCAGCAGCTCGAGATCGGCGGGCGCCTCTAGATCGCCGACCGTAACCGGGCCCGGCCCCTTCTTCGAGAGCCGTACTTCGATCTCGGGCGAGTCGCCGTAGAGGCGACAGATCAGGTTCTTCAGGTTGAGGACGATGTCGGTCACGTCCTCGCGTACTCCCGGGATGGTTGTGAACTCGTGTGCGACTCCCTCGATCTTCACCGAGGTGACGGCGGCGCCCTCTAGCGAGGAGAGCAGCACGCGCCGAAGTGAGTTCCCGAAGGTGTAGCCGAAGCCGCGATCGAGTGGTTCGATCACGAAGATGCCGCGGCGCTCGTCCACTTCCTCGTGGACGATCTTGGGAACCTGAAATTCCATGAGGCTCGTGCGAGTAGCCAAGTTGCCGTTCCTTTCCCTCTCCCTAAAACGTGTCCCGGTCGGTTACTTCGAATAGAGCTCGACGATTAGTGACTCCTGCACCTGTGTGTCGATCTCCTCGCGCTCAGGCAAGCGCAGAATCGTTCCCGTCAGACCTTCGTGATCGGCCTGCATCCAGCCCGGCACCGAGGCGGTGAGATCGGTGGCGTCGCGAATCAGCGGCTCGGCGTCGGAGCCCGGCTTCACCATGATCACGTCCTCGGGTTTGAGCTGATAGCTGGGGATATTGACGCGACGCCCGTTCACCTGGAAGTGCCCGTGGCGAACGAGTTGGCGGGCCTGCGAGCGCGAAGAAGCGAAACCGAGGCGCGTAACCACGTTGTCGAGCCTGGTCTCGAGCAGGCGCAGCAGTGTCTCGCCGGTGATGCCCGAACCGCGCGCAGCCTTCTGGTAATAGCCACGGAACTGCTTTTCGAGCAGTCCGTAATAGCGGCGTGCCTTCTGCTTCTCGCGCAGCTGCAGCAGATACTCGCTCTGCTTGATGCGACCGCGCCCGTGCTCGCCCGGCGGATAGCTGCGCCGCTCGACGGCGCACTTTTCGGTCAGGCAACGCTCTCCCTTGAGGAAGAGCTTGAGGCCCTCGCGGCGGCACTGCTTGCACTTTGGTCCCAGGTTCCGTGCCATATCCGCTTACACCCTGCGCCGTTTCTTTTGCCTGACGCCGTTATGAGCCTGCGGCGTGACGTCTTTCACCGAGAGAATCTCCAACCCGGCGGCTTGAAGCGAGCGAATAGCCGTCTCGCGACCCGATCCGGGGCCCTTGACGAAAACCTCGACCTTCTGCAATCCGTGCTCCATGCCCTTCCGCGCCGCGGAGTCGGCCGTCACCTGCGCGGCGAACGGCGTCGACTTGCGCGACCCCTTGAAGCCCGCCGAGCCGGCCGATTCCCAGACGATAACGGCGCCTTCGCGATCGGTCAGCGCGACGATCGTGTTGTTGAACGACGTCTTGATGTGCGCCTGGCCAATTGCGATGTTCTTCTTGACACGCCGGCGGGTACGACCGCGCGTCGGTTTTCTCGGAGGTGCCAACTATTTCCCCTTCTTGCCTTTACCGATCAGCTTTTTCGGGCCCTTGCGAGTGCGAGCGTTCGTTTTCGTCCTCTGACCGTTCACCGGCAGGCCGCGACGGTGTCGGATACCGCGGTAACAGGCGATCTCGATCAGGCGCTTGATTGCCTGCTGGCGCTCGCGCCGCAGGTCACCTTCGACCTCGAGATTCTGGTCGATGTAGTTACGAAGCTTGGTGACTTCTTCGTCGGTGAGGTCGCGTACCTTGGTATCGGGTGAGAGGCCTAGCTCGGTGCAGATCTTGAGCGAGGTCGAGCGCCCGACTCCGAAGATGTAGGTCAGCCCGACTTCGAGTCTCTTTTGATTCGGCAGGTTAACGCCGGCGATACGTGCCATCGACTGGTCCCCTTACCCTTGCCGCTGCTTGTGGCGCGGATTGGAGCAAATCACCATTACGACACCGTGGCGCTTGATGACGCGGCAACGCTCGCAGATCGGTTTTACGGAGGGACGAACTTTCATATTTTTACCTGTGCCTGTAGGTGATCCGGCCGCGTGTCAGGTCGTAGGGCGAGAGCTCGACCTTTACCTTGTCGCCGGGGAGGATTCGGATGTAGTGCTTACGCATCTTTCCTGAGATGGTCGCAAGCACGCTGTGTCCGCCGCCATCTATTTGCACCCGAAACATCGTGCTCGGAAGCGCTTCGACGACCTCGCCTTCGACCTCGATTTTCTCTTCGCTCTTCGCCATCCTTCTCACGGAAACCGCGCTCAGCTGAGCGCGGTGATACCTGCGGTACGCGCGCGCACTTGGACGCGCAGCGCCGCGGCAGGCAATCGTAGCAGCTACGGCCGCGTCGTCGCACTCTTCGACCGCTTTAGCCCGTCGAAAGCCCCGCTAATGCGGCTAGATCGACGTCCGGCGCCGTTGTAAGGACACGCGGCCCGCCTTCGGTGACTGCAATCGAGTGCTCGAAGTGCGCAGCCAGCGAGCCGTCGGCGCTCGAGATCGACCACTCGTCCTCATGCACGAATACGTCCGGCGAGCCGGCCGTGATCATCGGCTCGATCGCCAGCGTCATGCCCGCCTTCAGCTCCGGGCCGCGCCCGGGCTCACCGAAGTTGGGAATCTGCGGATCTTCGTGCATGGCCCGGCCGACACCGTGACCGACAAGGGTGCGTATGATCGAGAAACCCGCGGCCTCGGTCGTTTGCTGCACCGCGTGGGAAATGTCGCTGAGCCTGCTTCCCGCCCGAGCTCGCTCCACTCCCGCCGTAAGTGCTGCGCGACACGTCTCGAGCAGCTCGCGAGCTGCCGGATCGATCTCTCCGACCGGAAATGTGAAGGCGCCGTCGCCGACGAAACCGTTCAGCGTCACGCCGACGTCGACCGAGAGAACGTCCCCCTCGGCGAGCGTGTAGCCGCCCGGAATGCCATGCACGACCATGGAGTTCGGCGAGGCGCAGATCGAGGCCGGATAGCCACGGTAGCCCTTGAAGGTCGGCTCGGCGCCCTGCGAGCGAATGAACTCCTCGGCCAAGGCGTCGAGCTCGGCGGTCGTCACGCCCGGCGTAATCGCGGCTCCGACTGCGGCGAGCGTGCGCGCCACAAGCGCTCCGGATCTCGCCATCCGCTCGATCTCGGACGGCGACTTGCGAATGATCATTGAAGGGTGGCGAGCACGCGCTCGATCTCGGCAAACACCTCGTCCATCCCGGGCGAGGAATCGATGGCGACGAGGATCCCCGTGCTGCGGTAGTAGTTGGAGAGTGGTTCGGTTTGGCGGCGATAGACCTCGAAACGATTCTTGATCACCTCAGGCGTGTCGTCGGCGCGGCCCTGCTCCGCAGCGCGGCCGAGCATGCGCTCCACCGCAGTCTCCTCCGCCAGCTCTAGCTCGAGCACGATCTCCAGCGGGCGGCCGAGCTCGGCCAAGAGGGCGTCGAGCGCCTCGGCCTGGCCGATCGTGCGCGGAAAGCCGTCCAGGACGAAGCCACTTTGGGCGTCGGGCTGAGACAGCCGCTCGCGGATGACCTCGACGACCAGCTCGTCGGGAACGAGTGCCCCGCTCTCGACGATCTCCTTCACCTTCCGGCCCAGCTCCGAGCCGGCGGCGATCGCGCCGCGCAGCATCTCACCGGTCGAGATGTGCGGAACCCCATGCGCCTCGGCGATGCGCACCGCCTGCGTTCCCTTGCCGGCGCCCGGGGCGCCCAGCATCACGATGCTCAGCTCGCTCACTTCAAGAACCCTTCGTAGGAGCGCGCCATCATCTGCGACTCCATCTGGCGCATGGTGTCGAGCGCGACGCCGACGACGATCAGGATCGAGGTTCCGCCGAGAGCTCGGCTGCTCGCGTGCGAAAAGCCCGCGTACTTGATCACGAACACGGGGAAGATCGCGATCAGCGCCAGGAAGAGCGAGCCGGGCAAGGTCAGACGCGTCATCACGCGGTCGAAGTACTGCGCGGTCGGCGGTCCCGGTCGGATACCGGGGACGTAGCCACCGTTCTTACGCAGGTTGTCGGCCTGATCAAGCGGGTTGAACTGAACGGCCGTATAGAAGAACGTGAAGCCGATGATGAGCAGCGCCTCGAGGGAGATATAGAGGTTGCCCGTCGGCCTGAAGTGCAAGTTGATGAAATGCTGCGTGTTCGGGAAGAAGAGCGCGATCGTGGGCGGGAAGGACATGATCGCCGCCGCGAAGATGACCGGAATTACGCCGGCCATGATCACGCGCAACGGCATATAGGTCGAACCGCCGCTCGTCATGCGGCGACCCACCACGCGCTTCGCGTACTGGATGGGAATCTTTCGCTGGCCTTCCTGGACGAATACGACAGCCACGATGACAAGAATCACGAGGATAGGAAAGAAGAGGCGCTCGGTTGAGTTGCCGTTGATCCAGACCGTAAGGCCGCCGTAAAGACCGGAGATGATCGACGCGAACACGAGCAGCGAGATGCCGTTACCCACGCCTCGCTTCGTGATCAGCTCGCCCATCCACATCAACAGCATCGAACCGGCCGTGAGCGTGAGGATGATCAACATGTAGCGACCCGCGTTACCGGGCAAGACGTGCTGGCGATGGAACAGGTAGGTCCAGCCGACCGCCTGGATGAAGGACAGTACGAGCGTGAAATAGCGCGTGTACTGCGTGATCTTCGCCTGCCCGGACTCGCCCTCTTTCTGGATCCGCTCGAGCTGGGGAACGGCGGCGGTCATGAGCTGCATGATGATCGAGGCCGTGATGTAGGGCATGATCCCGAGCGCGAAGAGCGAGAACTTGGAGAGCGCGCCGCCCGAGAACAGGTTGAGCAGGCTGATAACGGTACCGCCCTGGCTCTGGAAGGCCTCCTTGATCTTTGCGGAGTCGACGCCGGGGGCCGGCATCCAGCAACCAAGCCGGTAGAGCGCCAGGACGAACGCAGTGAAGATGACGCGCTTGCGAAGCTCACGAATCTTCCAGGCGTTGGCGAGCCAGGAGAGCATGCGTCCTCGCTATTCCTTCGGCTCGGCGGCCGGAGCTTCGGCCGGAGCTTCGGCCGGAGCTTCCTTCTCGCTCGCTGCAGGCTTCGCCTTGCGCTTCTTGGGCGCGGCCTTGGCGACCGACTCGCGCAGGCACACGACCTTGCCGCCCGCCTTCTCGATCTTCTCCCTGGCGCCGGCCGAGAAGCGGTGCGCCGTGACGGTCAGCTTTTTCGTCAGCTCGCCGTCACCCAGCACCTTGATGTCGACGCGGTTGTTCGAGACGAGCCCCTGAGCAAGCAGCAGCTCGGGAGTCACATCGCTTCCGGCGTCAAAGCGCTCGAGATCGCGAACGTTGACCGGTTGCGTCGCGGTGCGGAAGGGACCTACGGGCATGGCGTCTTTCGACGTCGAGCCGCGCAGCTTCGGAAGGCGCATGGCCAGAGGCATCTGGCCGCCCTCGAAGCCCGCGCGCATCTTGTGCGAGCCGGCCCGGGATTTCTGCCCCTTGAGCCCGCGGCCCGAGTAGCGCCCCTTGCCGGAGCCCTGGCCACGGCCGACCCGCTTGCGCGATTTACGCGACTGGGCCGGAGATAGGTTCGAGAGGTTGAGCTCGTCCGTCATTTCGCTTCCTCGACCTTGACGAGATGGTTGATCTGCCGGAGCATGCCGGCCAATTCCGGACTCTCATCGTGCTCGACCGAGCGACCGATGCGTCCAAGCCCGAGCGCGCGCAGCGTTCCGCGGTGCCGGGGGCTCTGAGTGATCACGCTCTTGGTCTGAGTGATGCGCAGCCGAGCCATCAGGCGGATGCCTCCGTCGTCTTCGCGGCCGCGCGCGGCGGCAGCACCTCGGCAATGGACTTGCCGCGGATGCGCGCTACGTCTTCGGGTCGGCGCAGGCTCTTGAGAGCGTTTACCGTTGCCTTGGCCATATTGATCGGATTGGTCGTGCCGAGACTCTTGGCGAGAATATCGTGGATGCCGGCGAGCTCGAGCACCGCTCGCACGCCGCCGCCGGCGATGACGCCGGTGCCTTCGCTGGCGGGCCTGAGCATCACGCGCGCCGCGTCGAACTTCCCGGTTGTCCCATGCGTGATCGTGGTGTTGTGCTTGGGCACCGTGAAGATGTTCTTCTTGGCGTCCTCGACTGCCTTGGTGATCGCCAGCGGAACCTCGCGCGCCTTCCCGTAGCCGACGCCGACACGGTCGATCTCGTCGCCGATCGCTACCAGCGCGGTAAAGGAGAACCGCCGGCCACCCTTTACCACCTTGGCGACGCGGTTGATCTCGATCACGCGCTCTTTCAGCTCACGCGGCTCGGATGAATCTACGTTTCTCAAAACTTGAGTCCTCCTTCGCGCGCCGCTTCTGCGAGCGCCTTGACACGACCGTGGTAGAGGTAACCGGCGCGATCAAAGACGCAGGCCTCGAGCCCGGCCTTGCTCGCGCTCGCCGCCAGGCGCTTGCCAACCTCAGCTGCCTGAGCGGTCTTGTTGCCTTTGAAGGTCTTGGGCAGGCCCGTCCAGGCGGCGGCGGCAAGCGTACGTCCGCTCTCGTCGTCCACGAGCTGGGCCGAGATGCCCCGGTTGGAGCGGAAGACAGCCAGGCGCGGCCGCTCGGCCGTGCCGGCGACCTTGCTGCGCACGCGCCGATGGCGGCGAATGCGTGCTTCACGTGTAGTGAGAGTGCTCATGCCCGCTTACCAACTTTCCGGCGTACGTGCTCGCCGACGTAGCGAATGCCCTTGCCCTTGTAGGGCTCGGGCGGACGCACGGCACGAATCTCGGCGGCGGTCTGCCCGACCTTCTGCTTGTCGGTGCCCTTGACGATGACCTGAGTCGGCGCGGGGACTTCGAAGTCGATTCCGTCGCGCGGCTTGATGACCACCATGTGCGAGTAGCCGACCGCGAGCTCGAGGTCTTTCCCCTTGAGCGTCGCGCGGTAACCGACTCCCTGAATCTCGAGCTGCTTGGAGTAACCCTTGGCAACTCCCTCCACCATGTTCGCAACAAGCGTGCGAGTGAGGCCGTGCAGAGCGCGATCGTCGCCGCGGTCGGTCGGCCTGGTGACGACGACCTGACCGTCCTCCTGCTCGATCTTCATCCGTTGCGGAACGACCTGCGAGAGGGTGCCCAGCGGCCCACTCACCTCGACGCGCCCAGGCGCGATCGTGACGGTGACTCCGCTCGGTACTTCAATCGGTTTTCTGCCAATACGACTCACGTCAGTAAACGCCCTTCACTCGCCGGCAAAAGCGCCGGACTCTCGTCGGTACTCACCAAACAAAGCAGATGACCTCGCCCCCGATGCCTTCCTCTTGAGCGCGGCGGCTCGTGATGAGGCCCTTGGAGGTGGAAAGGATAGCGGTGCCCATGCCACCGAGTACGCGCGGCAGGCGATCGCCCTTGGCGTATACGCGACGGCCGGGACGCGAGACACGGCGCAGGCCACTGATGACCCGCTCGCGGTTGCGCCCGAACTTGAGCTGAATGACCAGCGAGTCGAAGCTCTCGCCCTTCTCGACTCGAAGGTCGCGCACGTAACCCTCCTCGACGAGGATGCGCGCGATCGACTCCTTGATGCGCGAGGTCGGCATGCGCACCTCTTCCTGCAGCGCCTTGTTGGCGTTGCGGATACGGGTAAGCATGTCGGCTATTGGATCGGTCTGCACGGTCGCACCCTCCTACCAGGAGCTCTTGGTCATCCCAGGAATGACACCCTCGTGAGCAAGCTCGCGCAAACAGATGCGGCAGAGCTTGAACTTGCGGAAAACCGCGCGTGGGCGGCCACAACGCTGGCAGCGCGAATAACGACGCGTGCTGAAGCGGTGAGACCTAGCTTGCTTGACTACTAGTGACTTCTTAGCCACGTTCCCTTCTTTCTGTGGCGAATGGCAGGCCGAGCCCTCGCAGGAGCGCCAGCGACGACTCGTCGCTTTCGGCCGTGGTAGTGATCGTGACGTCGAGCCCGCGTACCGTGGTGACGTCGTCATAGTTGATCTCGGGGAAGATGATCTGCTCGCGAACGCCGAGCGAGTAATTGCCGCGGCCGTCGAACGAGCCCGGGTCGAGCCCGCGAAAGTCACGAATGCGCGGCAGCGCTACCGAGACGAGCCGGTCGAGAAACTCGTACATGCGCGCTCCGCGCAAAGTCACCTTGGCGCCGACGGGCATGCCTTCGCGCAGCTTGAAGGCCGCGATCGATTTGCGCGCGCGCCGCATCTGGGGGCGCTGGCCGGCGATGATGGTCAGCTCCTCCATCGCCGCGTCGAGCATCTTCATGTCGGTCTTGGCTTCGCCAACGCCCATGTTGAGCGTGATCTTCGCCAGCTTGGGCACCTGCATGATCGAGCTCAAGCCCAGCTCTTCCTTGAGCTGCGGGCGTAGCTCGCTCTCGTAGCGCTCCTTGAGCCGAGGCACGACGGAAGCGGTGGTGGTGGCCTTTTTGGGACTCACTTGTCGATCTCCTGACCGCATTCTTCGCGCCGGCAGACGCGCACCTTGCGCATCTCGCCATGGCGCTCGACGACCTTCACGCCGACCCGCGTCGTCTTGTTGCAGACCGGGCAGACGATCATCACGTTCGAGGCGTCGACCGGAGCCGGCTTCTCGATGATTCCGCCGGGCACTACTTGCGGGCTACCCATGCGGCTGGCGTTCTTCATCGCCCGCGGCCGGGTGTGACGCTTCATCATGTTCAGGTTCTCGACGACGACGCGACGCTCGCGCGGGCGCGCTTCGATGACGCGGCCCTGCTTGCCCTTGTCCTTGCCGCTCAAGATCTCGACCAGGTCGCCCTTCTTGATTTTCAGCTTGACTGCCATCACAACACCTCTGGTGCCAGGGAGACGATCTTCATGAAATTCCTCTCGCGCAGCTCGCGGGCAACCGGGCCGAAGATGCGCGTTCCGCGCGGATTGCGCTGGGCATCGATGATCACAGCCGCGTTTTCGTCAAAGGCGATCTGGGTGCCGTCCTCGCGGGCGTAGGCCTTCTTGGTGCGCACGACGACGGCTTTGACGACGTCGCCTTTCTTGACCTGGCCCTGCGGCGTCGCCGACTTGACGGTGGCGACGATGATGTCGCCCACGCGGGCGTAGCGACGGTGCGAGCCGCCCATGACGCGAATACAGAGAAGCTCGCGCGCGCCGGTGTTGTCGGCCACGCGGAGACGCGACTCTTGCTGAATCATCTGGCCGCCTCCGTCCTCACTTGGCAACCTCCACGATCTCCACGACACGCCAGGACTTGGTGGCCGAAAGAGGACGCGTCTCGACGATGCGAACGATGTCGCCGACCTTGGCTGTGTTCTCCTCGTCGTGAGCGTGGTACTTCTTCGAGCGGCGCACTACCTTGCGGTACTTGGTGTGCGCCTTGATCGTGTCTACCTTGACGACGATCGTCTTGTCCATCACTGAGGAGACGACTACACCACGGCGCTCCTGGCGGCTTCCGCGCTCTGCCTCCGGCTTGGGTAGCCGGACGAGCGGCTTGCGAGTGCCCTTCTTGGCGGGCTTCGTGGCTCGCACCTTCACCGGGCGCTTGCGACGCTCACTGCGAGGAACATGACGCTGAGGGCGTGTTCGCTTCGGCCGCTGAGCTGGCGCGGCTTCCGGCTCGGGCGTGGCTTCGACTTCTGGCGCGCTCGCTGCAGTCTCGGCTTCGGCTGCTTCCGGTGCTGCCTCGGTTTCGGCCTCGGGGGTCGCTTCGGCCTCCGGCTCTTCCGGCGCGGCTGCGGTCTCAGGCGTCGCTTCGGGCTCCGGCTCGTCTGGCGCGGCTGCGGCCTCAGGCGTCGCTTCGGTCTCCGGCTCGTCTGGCGCGGCGTCGGCCTCGGGCGCCGCGTCGGGCTCCGGCGTAGCTTCCACTTCCGGCTCGACGTCGCTACCCGGCTGCTCGGAAGCAGTCTCCGGCTCGGGCGTGGCCTCGGCGGCCTGCTCGGTCACCTCGGCGGCCGTCTCCCCAGCCTCGGCTGCGGCCTCGGCTGCGGCCTTCTCTTCGCTCGAATTGCTCTTGTTCTCTGCCATCTACTTATTGCCTCTCCGGCGCCGCTTGGCGCTCAGCGCGAATCGTGATGATGCGCGCGATGTCACGCTTCACGAGCGTGATCCGCGCCGGGTTCTCCAGCGCACCCGTCACAGACTGGAAGCGAAGGTTGAAGAGCTCCTGGCGGGTGTCTGTCAACTTCCGCTCCAGCTCTTCGTCGCTCAGCTCGCGTATCTCCTTAGCTTTCATATGGACCACTCTCCCGCGCGACGATCTTCGTCTTGACGGCAAGCTTCTGGCCTGCCAGCCGCAGCGCCTCTTTCGCAAGCGGTTCGGCAACCCCGGCCAGCTCGAACATGACTCGCCCGGGCTTGATCACGGCCACCCATCCCTCAGGCGACCCCTTGCCCTTGCCCATGCGCGTCTCGGCCGGCTTCTTGGTGTAGGTCTTGTCGGGGAAGACGTTGATCCAGACCTTGCCGCCGCGCTTGATCTTACGTGTCATGGCGATACGAGCAGCTTCGATCTGCCGGTTGGTAATCCAACCGGCGTCGAGTGCCTTGAGCCCGTAGTCGCCGAACTGCACGGTCGTCTGGCCCTTGGAATAGCCACGCCGCCGCCCACGGTGCATCTTGCGAAACTTGGTCTTGCGTGGAAGTAGCACTAGCTCTCACCCTTGGTCTCGGTCTCGGACTTCTTGCGGGGCGCCCGCTTGGCGGCCGGCTTGCTCGGAGTCTCGGGCTCGGAGGCCTTTGCCTTGCTCTTTGCCGGAGCTTTCTTCGCGGCCGGCTTCGCCTTCTCGTCGGCGGGCTTGGCCTTAGCGGCCGCTGTCTTCTCGTCTGCCTCCGGCTTTGCCTTCGGAGCGGCCGGCTTGGCCTTGGCGGTAGCCGGCTTGGCCTTGGCGGCCGTTGCCTTTGGCTCGGCGGGCTTGGCCTTGGCGGCCGTTGCCTTCGGCTCCTTGGCGGCGGTCTTGGGCTTCTCGGCCTTGACCTCGGGCTTCGCGACTACGGCCTCGGTCGCCTCGACCGGGGTTACGGGCTCGGTGACCGCCGCAGCCTGCGGCGCCGCTTCGACCGGCTTGGCCGAGGCTGCCGCCTCGCCCGGCTTGGCCGAGGCGTCGGGACGCGGGCGGCCCCCCGGACGTCCTTGACCGCGCGCGCCGGAACGACGGCTCTTGCGCACTGGTCCTAATCCTTCTCGGTCGACGCTGCGCCCGCGACCACCGTCGCGACCACCGGCCAGCCCCTCGCCGCCGCCGGAGCCCCTGCGCCGGGCCTGGTCCTGCTCGCCCAGCCGCGACTCGCGACCGCCCTGGAGGCCTTCATAGCCTTCGGGCATGATCTCGCCCTTGTTGATCCAAACCTTGACGCCGATTCGCCCGAACGTCGTACGTGCTTCGGTGAAGCCGTAGTCGATATCGGCTCGGATCGTGTGCAGCGGAACGCGGCCCTCGGAGTAGCTCTCCGATCGGCTCATCTCGGTGCCGCCGAGCCGCCCCGAGCAGGCGATCTTGATTCCCTGGGCGCCCGAGCGAATGCCCGAGGCAAGCGCGCGCTTCATCGCGCGGCGGAAGCTGACCCGGTTCTGGAGCTGCTCTGCAACCGACTGGGCGACTAGCTTCGCATCGAGCTCGGGACGCTTGATCTCGTTGATGTTGATGTGAACGTTCTTGTGCGTGATGGCGTGCAGCTCGCGGCGCAGAGCGTCCACCTCGACGCCCGACTTGCCGATCACGATGCCCGGGCGAGCCGTGTAGATATCCACGGTGACGCGCTGCTTGTCCTTGCGGATGAGGATGTCCGAAAGCCCGGCGTGCGCGAGCTTGCCGTAGATGTGATCGCGGATCTGCACGTCCTCGATCAGCCAACTCGAGAACTCCTTCGGGCCGGCGAACCAGTTCGACTTCCAGTTCTGGATGACGCCGACGCGCAAACCGCCCGGGTGAACCTTCTGACCCATCCCTACTCCTCTGTCTTCTTGCTCGAGGGCTTGCGCTTCCTTGCCGCTTTCGGCTTGGCCTCGCCCTTGTCGGTTTTCTTTGCGCGTGGTTTGAGGGCTGCCTTCCTCGGCGCCTTCGGCTTGGCCTCTACCGCGCTTGCCTCAGTCTCTGCGGGGGTTCCCGCAACGGTCGACTCGGGCGCCTCGCTCGGCGCGGACGCGCTCGTCGCGGCCGGCTTCGCCGGCTTGACGATCTCGTGCGGCGGGGTGAGCGATGCAAGCCTGATCGTGATGTGGCAGGTCCCCTTGATCATGCGATCGGCGCGGCCGCGAGCGCGCGGCTTCCAGCGCTTCAAGACCGGGCCTTCGTCGGCGAAGCAGGCCGAGATGACCATCTCGTCGCCGTAGAAGCCGTGATTGGCCTCGGCGTTGGCAACGGCCGAGCGCAGGACCTTGTCGATGTCGCGCGCGACGTCCCGGGTCGAGAAGGCGAGAACGGTTCGCGCCTCGGGCACGCTGCGGCCACGGATCGCGTCCAGCACGAGTCGCGCCTTGCGCGCCGAGCAGTGAACCCACTTTGCTTGGGCCCGTACTTCGCGGATTGTCTGTGTTTGTGCCTGTGCCATCTCGCCTGTCTCAGTTTCTCTTGACCTTCGCTTGCCGGTCGCCGGCGTGGCCGCGGAAAGTGCGCGTGAGGGCGAACTCGCCCAGCTTGTGTCCAACCATGGCCTCGTCGATGAACACCGGCACGTGCTTGCGCCCGTCGTAAACGGCGATCGTGTGCCCAACCATCTCCGGGAAGATGGTCGAGGCGCGCGACCAGGTCTTGATGACCTGCTTGCTGCCGGTGTCGTTCATGCTCTTGACCCGCGCCAACAGGCGCTCTTCCACGAACGGCCCCTTTTTCGACGATCTGCTCACGCTCTAAATCCCTCTCTGACTCGTTCTCGACAGCACGCGCGCCCGGCGGGCTAGCGGCTTCTTTCCTTGCCGCGCCTGCGCGGACGGACGATCAACTTGTTCGATTCCTTGTGCTTGTGGCGAGTGCGCTTACCGAGCGTCGGCACGCCCCACGGGGTAACCGGATGGCGCCCGCCCTTCGACTTGCCCTCGCCGCCGCCGTGCGGATGGTCAACCGGGTTCATGGCCGATCCACGCACGGTTGGGCGCTTTCCACGCCAGCGGTTGCGTCCCGCTTTGCCGATGGTGATGTTCGAGTGGTCGACGTTGCCAACCTGACCGATCGTGGCCCGGCAGGTTAGCGGTACGCGGCGCATCTCGCCCGAGGGGAGACGCAGCACGCCGTAAGGGTCGTCCTTGGCGACGAGTTGGACACTGGCGCCGGCGCTGCGAGCGATCTGGCCGCCCTTGCCCGGCTTCAGCTCGACGTTGTGCAGCATCGTGCCGGTTGGAATGTTGGCGATCGGCAAGGCATTGCCCGGCTTGATGTCGGCGCTCGGGCCCGACTCGACGGTGGCGCCCACGATCAGGCCGGCCGGAGCCAGGATGTAGGCCTTGGCGCCGTCGACGTAGTGGAGCAGAGCTATGCGGGCCGAACGGTTGGGGTCGTACTCGATTGCGGCCACCTTGGCCGGAACGCCGTCCTTGAGCCGCTTGAAGTCGATCAAGCGGTAGCGGCGCTTGTGGCCACCACCCTGATGGCGAGTGGTGATACGGCCGTAGACGTTGCGCCCACCCTGCTTCTTCAAGGGCTCGAGCAGGCTCTTCTCGGGCGTCGTCTTGGTGACCTCGTCGAAGGTCGCAACCGACATGAAACGGCGTCCGGGGGTGGTGGGTTTATATCTGCGTACGGCCATCTCGCTCGATCCTCTCTGCTAGACCTGCGCGCCCTGGAAGATCTCGATCGAGTGGCCCTCGCGCAGCTTCACGATGGCCTTCTTCCAGCCGGGTCGGCGGCCGCTGCTCCGGCCGCGCCGCTTCGGCTTGGACGGGACCGAGACGATGTTGACCGACTCGACCTCGACGTCGAACTGCGCCTCCACGGCCTGGCGTATCTGCAATTTGTGGGCGTCTTGGTGAACGCGGAAGCAGTACTGGCGCGTGTTGATCATGTGGTAGCTCTTCTCGGAGACCACAGGCGCGATCAGAATCTGGGTTGGGTCGAGCTTCACTTCGACTCTCCCTTGCGCGGAGCGGCCTCGGCCTTGGTTAGAACCAGCGGTAGCGCGGCTTCGCTGACCAAGAGCGAGCGCGCCCAGACCAGAGCCGCGACTCCCAGCTCGCTGGCCGGGACGACCAACGTGCGGGGAAGGTTGCGGACGCTCTTTACAAGCGCCTCTTCGTCGGGCTGAACGACGATCAGTAGCGGAAGCGCGTGCTCCCAGCCGGCGAGCAACTCGAGCGCCTTCTTCGTCGAGGGCTCGCTAATGGCGGCTCCGTCGACGACGGCGATCGAGCCGCGGCGGGCGTGCTCCGAGAGCGCTCCTGCGAATGCGGCGCGGCGTTCCTTGCGATTGACCTTGAAGCCGAAGTCGCGGGCAACGGGTGCGAAGGCGACGCCGCCGCCCGTCCAGTGAGGCGCCCGCGTAGTTCCCGCTCGCGCCCGGCCGGTGCCCTTCTGGCGCCAGGGCTTGGAGCGCCCGCCGGCGACCAGCCCGCGGCTCTTGGCTCCGCGCGTACCTTGACGCGCCGCCGCCAGCTCGGCGCGAACAGCCTGATGCAGCAGGTGCGGCTTGGCCTCGGCGGAAAACACGGTCTGGCTCAACGAAACCTCGCCCGCAGCTTTTCCGAGCTTGAGGAGCGGAGCTTTGAGCTTGCTCTCGGGCGCTTGCTCGGGGCTCATCTCGCCTCCTCGCGAATCTCGACGATGCCGTTCTTCGGACCGGGCACGGCGCCCTTGACCATGATCACGTTCTGTTCCGCGTCGACCTCGTGCACCGTAAGGCCGACCTGCGTGGCCCGCTTGCCACCCATGCGCCCGGCCATCTTCATGCCCTTCATGACGCGTGACGGCCAGGCGGAGGCGCCGATCGAGCCCGGCTTGCGGACGTTGTGCGAGCCGTGCGACTTGGGGCCGCTGGCGAAGTTGTGACGCTTGATCGTACCCTGGTAACCCTTGCCGATCGAGATGCCCGAAACCTTGATCTTGTCGCCGGGCTGGAAGATCGCGACGGTAACAGTGTCTCCGCTGGCCAGTTCACTCGGGCCGCGGAACTCGACCAGGTGGCGATGCGCGCCGGCGCCGGTCTTGCGCAGGTGACCGAGCTCGCCCTTCGTGATCTTGCGCTCGGCGACCGGCTCGAACGCGAGCTGAATTGCCTCGTAGCCGTCTGTCTCGGGCTTCCTCACGTGCACGACCGGACAGGGACCGGCTTCGATCACGGTCACGGACGTGACGACGCCGCTCTCCGGATCGAAGAGCTGGGTCATCCCGAGCTTCTTGCCGACTATGCCTTTCACGTTCTCTTCCAGTCCACCTAGAGCTTGATCTCGATGTCGACGCCCGCCGGCAAGTCGAGCCGCATCAGCGAGTCGACCGTCTTCGGCGTGGGTGAGTGAATGTCGATCAAGCGCTTGTGCGTCCGTATCTCGAAATGCTCGCGCGAATCCTTGTCCTTGAAAGGACTGCGGATCACGCAATAGACATTGCGCTCGGTGGGCAGGGGAACAGGCCCGGTGATCGTTGCACCGGTGCGCTGAGCCGTCTCGACGATCTGCGAGGCAGATTTGTCGAGCTGCTGGTAGTCATAGCCCTTGAGGCGAATTCGGATCTTGTGCTGTGGCAAGCCTACGGCTCCTGGTTAATGGGAGAGATCTCCGAGCGCCGAGCCGGCGCCGCTTCGACCTCTCCCGCGTTCAATGCTTCCTGTCTCTCCTACTCGATGATCTCGGTGACTGCGCCGGCGCCCACGGTGCGGCCGCCTTCGCGAATCGCGAAGCGGAGGCCCTGATCCATGGCGATCGGCTGGATCAGCTCGATGTCCATGTCCGTGTTGTCGCCCGGCATGACCATTTCCTGGCCCTCCGGCAGCTTGATCGAGCCGGTCACATCCGTCGTGCGGAAGTAGAACTGCGGCCGATAGCCGTCGAAGAACGGCGTGTGGCGTCCGCCCTCGTCCTTCGAGAGGACGTAGACGCGGGCCTTGAAGTGGGTGTGCGGAGTGATCGAGCCAGGCTTGGCGAGCACCTGTCCGCGCTGGACGTCCTCGCGCTTGATACCGCGCAGTAGCGCGCCCGCGTTGTCGCCGGCCTGCGCGTAGTCGAGCGTCTTGTTGAACATCTCGAGGCCCGTCACAACCGTCTTGACGACCTCGGGATGAATGCCTACGATCGCGACCTCGTCGCCGCTCTTGATCTTGCCCCGGTCGATGCGGCCGGTTACCACGGTGCCGCGACCGGTAATCGTGAAGACGTCTTCGATCGGCATCAGGAACGGCTTGTCGACATCACGCTTGGGCTCGGGGATGTAGGCGTCGACCGCCTCCATCAGCTCGTTGATCTTGGGCGTCCACTCCGGGTCGCCTTCCAGCGCCTTGAGCGCCGAGAGCGTGATGACCGGAATATCGTCGCCGGGGTACTCATTCTTCGTGAGGAGATCGCGGACTTCGATCTCGACCAGCTCGAGCAACTCGGGGTCGTCGACCATGTCGGCCTTGTTCAAGGCCACGACGATGTACGGCACCTCGACCTGGCGAGCGAGCAGGATGTGCTCACGCGTCTGCGGCATCGGGCCGTCGGCAGCCGAGACGACCAGGATCGCACCGTCCATCTGGGCGGCGCCCGTGATCATGTTCTTGATGTAGTCGGCATGCCCTGGGCAGTCGACGTGCGCGTAGTGCCTGTTCGGCGTTTCGTACTCAACGTGCGCCGTGTTGATGGTGATACCGCGCTGGCGCTCTTCAGGCGCGTTGTCGATCGAATCGAAGGAGCGGAAAGTGGTATTCAGTCCCTGCTCCTGCAAGACCTTCGTAATGGCCGCCGTCAGCGTCGTTTTCCCGTGGTCGATGTGACCGATGGTGCCGATGTTGAGATGCGGCTTGGAGCGCTCGAATTTCTGCTTTGCCATGTTTTTTCCTCCGGAAAAACGTCCTAGTCTGACTGGTGGAGAATCTTTAGCTGGATCGGTCTCGCAACATACTATGCAGAAGGTCTTGAGGAACTTCCGCGTAGTGGTCGAACTGCATGGTGAAGGTCGCCCGACCCTGTGTCATCGAGCGAAGATCGGTAGCGTAGCCGAACATCTCGCCCAGCGGCACACTGGCCTTGATCAGCTGGGCGGTTTTCGTCGGCTGGAGCTCTTCGACGCGGCCGCGACGAGCATTGAGGTTGCCCATCACGTCGCCGAGATAGTCCTCAGGAGTCTCGACTTCCACGGCCATCGTCGGCTCGAGAAGTTTCGGATTGGCGCGCTTCATAGCCTCTTTGAAAGCGATTGAGCCTGCGATCTTGAAAGCGCGCTCACTGGAGTCGACTTCGTGGTAGGAACCGTCGATCAACTCGACCTTGGCATCCACGACGGGATAGCCCGCCAGCACGCCCGCCGCCATCGCCTCTTGTATCCCGGCGTTGACGGACGAGATGTACTCCTTGGGAATCTTCCCGCCGACGATCTTGTCGGTGAAGCTGTAGCCCTCTCCCGGAGCGGTCGGCTCCAGATTGATGACGACGTCGCCGTACTGACCCGAGCCACCGGTCTGGCGAACGAACTTGCCGCGAATCTTTTCCGCCTTTTTGGAGACTGTCTCGCGATATGCGACCTGCGGCCGGCCGATGTTGGCTTCGACGTTGAACTCGCGCATCAGCCGATCGACGATGATCTCCAGGTGCAACTCGCCCATGCCGGCGATGATCGTCTGCCCGGTTTCCTCGTCCTGACGGACGAGGAAGGTCGGGTCCTCTTCAGCTAGACGCGCGAGGGCGTTTGTGAGCTTGTCCTGATCGGCCTTGGTCTTGGGCTCGATGGCGATGAAGATGACGGGGTCGGGGATGGTCATCGTCTCCAGCAGCATCGGCTGCTTCTCGCCCGTCAGCGTGTCGCCCGTGGTCGTGAACTTGAGCCCGACCGCGGCTGCGATCTCGCCGGGGCCGATCTCAGCCCGCTCCTCGCGGTGATTGGCGTGCATCTGAAGGATGCGACCGATGCGCTCGGTCCTGCCGTTCGAGGCGTTGAGCACGCGCTGGCCGGTCTTGGCCTTGCCGGCGTAGACACGGAAGTAAGTGAGCTTGCCGACGAAAGGATCGGACATGACCTTGAAGGCGAGCGCCGTAAAGGGCTCGTCCTCGGAGGCTGCGCGCTCCATCTCTTCGCCGCTCTTGGGCTCGATGCCATGCACCGGCGGAACGTCCAGCGGGCTCGGTAAGTACTCGACAACCGCGTCGAGAAGTGGCTGCACGCCCTTGTTCTTGAAGGCGGAGCCAAGCAGAACAGGCGTAACGCCGTTGGCCAGAGTGCCGGCGCGAAGCGCACGACGAAGCATGTCGGGGGTTACGGACTCCTCGTCTTCGACGTAGGTCTCCATCAGCTCGTCGTCGAACTCGGCGACCCTGTCGATCAACAGGTGGTGATAGGTATGCGCCTGCTCGGCGAGCTCGGCCGGGATCTCGATGATCTCCGGGGTCTCGCCCAGCTGATCGTTCCAGACGATGCCCTGCATCTCGACCAGATCGACGACACCGAGGTGGCGATCCTCCTGCCCGATCGGGATCTGCACCGGAACGGGAACCGCTCCCAGGCGATCGACCATCGACTTGACCGAGGCGAAAAAGTCAGCGCCGGTGCGATCCATCTTGTTGATGAAGGCGATACGCGGCACTTCGTAGTGGTCGGCCTGGCGCCAAACCGTCTCGGACTGAGGCTGAACGCCGGCTACGGCATCGAACACGGCGACCGCGCCGTCGAGAACTCGCAGGCTGCGCTCCACCTCCATCGTAAAGTCCACGTGCCCGGGCGTATCGATGATGTTGATACGAAAACCGCGCCACTCCGCAGTAGTCGCCGCGGACGTGATCGTGATGCCGCGCTCCTGCTCCTGGGCCATCCAGTCCATGGTCGCGGCGCCTTCGTGCACCTCGCCCATCTTGTGTGTGCGGCCGGTGTAATAAAGGATGCGCTCGGTCGTCGTCGTCTTACCGGCGTCGATGTGCGCCATGATGCCGATATTGCGCACATTCTCGAGGCCCGCGGCCGCGCTGGTCTTCGTCATCGTGGCCATCACCAGCGGTAGTGCGCAAAGGCCCGGTTGGCCTGCGCCATTCTGTAGATGTCGTCCTTGCGCTTGAAGGCGCCGCCCTGCTGCTCGAGCGCGTCGAGAAGCTCGCCGGCGAGCTTG
The DNA here is from genome assembly GCA_017882615.1 of Thermoleophilia bacterium. Taxonomy (GTDB): domain Bacteria; phylum Actinomycetota; class Thermoleophilia; order Gaiellales; family Gaiellaceae; genus Fen-549. The sequence continues at coordinate 25,767 of JADGPD010000010.1, read as the reverse complement.
TCCGGCATCCGCTTCTCACGGCGCTGGCGGGCGAACGTGACGAGCCAGCGAACAGCGAGCGTACGTGCGCGCCTAGGCGGAACCTCGACGGGAACCTGGTAGTTGGCGCCGCCGACCCGGCGTCCTCGAACCTCGAGCACCGGCGTCAGCGTCTTGATCGCTTGCTCGAGCACCTCTACCGGGGGCTTCCCGGTGCGCTCGGAAACGATCGAGAGCGCGTCGTAGACGACCTTCTCGGCCATCGAGCGCTTGCCCTCGCGCATCACCCGGTTGATCACCTGGGCAACGAGGCGAGAATTGAAGACCGGGTCGGGCTCGATCGTTCGGGGCTTTATCTCTGCACGGCGCGGCATCGTTACCTATGGCCTCTTGGCGCCGTACTTCGAACGACCCTGGCGACGATCGCCGACACCCGACGTGTCGAGGGCGGCCCGAACCACCTTGTAGCGAATGCCCGGCAGGTCCTTGACGCGACCGCCGCGGATCAGCACAACCGAGTGCTCCTGCAGGTTGTGACCCTCGCCGGGAATGTAGGTCGTGACTTCCATGCCGTTCGTCAGGCGGACGCGCGCGACCTTGCGCAGCGCGGAGTTCGGCTTCTTCGGCGTGGTTGTGTAAACGCGTGTGCAGACGCCGCGCTTCTGCGGAGCATTCCGGAGCGCGGGCGTCTTAGTCTTCGTCTTTTTCGAGACGCGACCCTTGCGGATGAGTTGATTTATGGTGGGCATAGAGTCTGTGCGATTGCCTTCTTACACAGCAAAGGCCGGCGGGCGACGACCCGCCAACCGGACTGCGGATGCTAGCGGAGGCCAGCTCTAGCGTCAAACGGCCACCGCCCCTCTGCCTGCTTCCGACCTGATGGTTGAGCCGGCAGGAAGACAGGTTAGCGCAGAGCCGGAGTCTCACACTGGCGCTTCGGGAATCCGTACGCCTAGTAACTCCGATCGCGCCGGAAACGCCTGCATTCGCGAGTATCGAAGGGGTAGTCGCGAGATCGGCTCGACCTAGCGGCTACCCCTTCGCATTCGCTGCTTATTTCTTCTCGGGCGAGCTTTCGCCGTCGACGTCGGCCGATGCTCCGGCCTCCGGCTCGTCCTCCAGCCCGAGCGTTGCCAGCCCGCCGCCGGCGTCCGAGCCGATCTCCTCGAGCTCGGCGAGCAGCTGCTCGCCCGTCTCAGGGCGGACGAACGCGGCCACCGGAACCTTCACGGCCGGCTTGATCTCGATCGTTCGATAGCGCTTGAGACCCGTTGCCGCCGGAATCAGCTTGCCGATGATCACGTTCTCCTTGAGACCGACCAGCCGGTCGATCTTGCCCTCGATCGCGGCGTCGGTCAGCACCTTCGTCGTCTCCTGGAAGGAAGCGGCCGAGAGGAACGATTCGGTCGCCAGAGACGCCTTGGTGATGCCGAGGATGAGCGGATCGTAGGTCGCCTCTTCCTTCGACTCGGCGCGAGCCTTGGCGTTCACTTTCTCCACGGTCGAGCGGTCGGCCAGTTGTCCTGGCAGGAGCTCGGTCTCGCCCGAGTTGTCGACGCGCACCTTCTTCAACATTTGGCGCACGATCAACTCGACGTGCTTGTCGTGGATGTCAACGCCCTGCGACTTGTAGACCTTCTGCACTTCGCCGACGAGGTAGAGCTCGGTGGCGGTCGGGCCCTTCAGCTCGAGCAGCTCGGTCGGTGACAGCGAGCCGTCGTTGAGAGCGTCGCCGGGCTCGACCATCTGCCCCTCTGTGACGAGTATGCGGCTCCGCCGCGGGAACGCGTACTCCTTGGGCTGCAGCGGCTCGCCCTTGTCGTCGACTCCGTCCTGATGCACGAGCACGCGGTAGCCGCGATCGGTGCTCTCGACCTCGACTCGGCCTGCGACCTCTGTCAGCCGCGCCGCCCCCTTGGGGTTGCGAGCCTCGAAGATCTCGACCACACGCGGAAGGCCGTGCGTGATGTCGGCGCCGGCCACACCACCGGTGTGGAAGGTGCGCATGGTCAGCTGCGTACCGGGCTCGCCGATCGACTGCGCGGCGATGATGCCCACCGAGTCGCCGATCTCACACATCGTTCCCGTGGCCAGGAAGATGCCATAGCAGGCCTGGCAAACGCCGGACTCGCTGCGGCACTTGAGCACGGAGCGCACCGGCAGAGCGGCCGTCCGGGCATGCTCGCCGAACTCCTCCAGGATCATCCGCATGACCGGGTTGCTCAGCACGGTGCCCTTCTCGGCGATTACGGTCTTGCCGGGCTTGCCGTCCTTGAGCGGGCGGCAGACATCGCCGGCCAGCATTCGACCGCCGAGGCTCTTGTTCTGCCCGTCGGGAAGGAAGATCGGCAACTCGACGAAGTCGCTCGTACCGCAGTCGTCCTCGCGCACGATCACATCCTGCGAGACGTCCACGAGGCGCCTGGTCAGGTAACCGGAGTCCGCGGTGCGAAGGGCGGTGTCGGCGAGACCCTTGCGGGCGCCGTGGGTCGAGATGAAGTACTCGAGCACCGATAGGCCTTCCATGAAGTTGGCCTTGATCGGGCGCTCGATAATCTCGCCCTTCGGGTTGGCCATCAGGCCGCGCATACCGGCCAGCTGGCGGATCTGCTTGAAGGAGCCGCGGGCGCCGGAGTTGGCCATCATGAAGACGGGGTTCAGCTCCCAGAGGGTGTCCTCCATCGCGCTGGCCACCTCATCGGTCGCCTCTGTCCAGATGTTCACGATCGACTCGTGCCGCTCTTCTTCGGTGATCAGGCCGCGCTGGTACTGCGCCGCGACCTGTGCGACCCGCTCCTCGTAACCGACCAGGATCTGCTCCTTGGAGGTCGGGATGACGATGTCGTTCTTGGAGATCGTGATCCCGGCCAGCGTCGCGTAGTGGAAGCCGAGCTGCTTGATCTTGTCCAGCGTCGCCGCCACCGCGTGCGCGCCGTAGCGATCGACCAGCTCGCCGATGAAGTCGCCCAGCTCCTTCTTCGAGAGCGCGATATTCAGGAACTCGTGCAGTGGCCCTTCGACCTCGACGTGCACGGCTTCCTCGAGCGCCCGGTCGACCTCGGCGTTGAAGACGACGCGGCCGGCCGTGGTCAGGATGACGTTGTCCTTCCAGCGATACTCGATCGGCTGTTGCAGCGTCACCTGCTTGGCGTCGAGCGCGAACTCGACCTCTTCCTCGTTCTGGAAGCGCTTCGGCCTCGGATCGAGATCTTCGGCCTTGCTGTTCGGTAGATCCGTCTCGCAGTAGGTGAGGTAGTAGGTGCCAAGCACCATGTCCTGGGTCGGCGTGGCCAGTACGCGTCCGCTCGCGGGCGAGAGGATGTTGTTGGCCGAGAGCATCAGGATGCGCGCCTCGGCTTGCGCCTCCGCCGAAAGAGGAACGTGCACGGCCATCTGGTCGCCGTCGAAGTCGGCATTGAAGGCGTGGCAGACGAGCGGATGAACCTGGATCGCCTTGCCCTCGACCAGCACCGGCTCGAAGGCCTGAATGCCCAGGCGGTGCAGCGTCGGAGCGCGGTTGAGCAGCACCGGATGCTCGGCGATGACCTCCTCGAGTACGTCCCAGACCTCGGGCACCATCGACTCGACGTGCTTCTTGGCCGCCTTGATGTTCTGAACGCTCTTGCGCTCGACCAGCCGGCTCATGATGAACGGCTTGAACAGCTCGAGCGCCATTATCTTGGGCAGCCCGCACTGATACAGCTTCAGGCTCGGACCTGCAACGATCACCGAGCGGCCCGAGTAGTCGACGCGCTTGCCGAGCAGGTTCTGCCGGAAGCGACCCTGCTTTCCCTTGAGCATGTCGGAGAGCGACTTGAGCGGGCGGTTGCCCGGGCCGGTGACGGCGCGGCCGCGGCGCCCGTTGTCGAACAGGGCGTCGACGGCCTCCTGCAGCATTCGCTTCTCGTTGTTGACGATGATCTCGGGCGCGCCCAGGTCGAGCAGCCTCTTCAGACGGTTGTTGCGGTTGATCACGCGCCGGTAGAGGTCGTTCAGATCGCTGGTGGCGAAACGGCCACCGTCGAGCTGGACCATCGGCCGCAGCTCGGGCGGGATGACCGGGACTGCCTCGAGCACCATCCACTCCGGGCGGTTACCCGAGGTGAGGAAGGCGTTCACGACCTTGAGCCGCTTGATCGCTCGCTGCTGCTTCTGGCCCTTGGAGGTGCTGATCGTGTCCCTGAGCGAAGCCGCCTCGGCGGTCAGGTCGAGGTCCTTGAGCAGGTCGCGCACCGCCTCGGCGCCCATGCCGCCGCGGAAGTAGATCCCGAAGCCGTACGGTGAGCCGAAACGGTCCTTGAGCTCGCGGAAGAGCTGCTCGTCGTTGACGACCATCTTCGGATCGAGCTCGCGGAACAGAACCCAGGTCTGCTCCAGGCGGTTGACCCCGTCGACCGCGGCCTCACGCGTGTCCTGCCGGCGGGCCTCGATATCGAGGTACATCTCGCGCACCTTCAGCGCCCACTGCACGACCGCGTCCAGGTCTTCCTTCTGGATACGTCCATCGGTCTTGAGACAGAGATCATTCGCCAGCTCGCGCAAGGCGACCTGGTCGGCGTCGGGCTCGGCCTGTGCGAGCACGTCCGCGAGGAGGCCGTTGCCGAGCTCGCGCGCCCGGTCGAGCGTCTTGGTCTCGATGCTCGCGACCAGCTCTACGTCGTCTCCGCTCAGCTCGGTGCCCGAGAGGAGAGCGTCCCTGACTTTGTTCAGGTGCTTGGTCAGCGCGCCCTTCTTCGAGCCGGTGGCCTTGGCGAGCGCACTCAGGAGCGGCTCCAACGCCAGCCGAATCTGCGCCGCCGCCGTCGCGACAGCGTCGAGCTCACGCGGGCTCAGGCGCCGGTCGTCGCGGATCGCGGCGTTGCGAACGAGCTCGCGGATGCGCTTCGAGTCCTCGGTTGTGATCACGTCGACGAGCTCGACGAAGATGCTCGAGACGAGCTCGCGCACGTCCGCGAGAGCGGGGAGACCCGCTTCCTCGGCCCAGTTGCCCAGTCCGCGCGTCCAGAAGTCGTCGTCCTCGTCGAAGTCGCGCTCCTTGCTCGTCCTGAAGTACTCGCGCCGCCGAGCCAACCGGCCTTCGAGGGCAGCCAGCGCTTCGTCACGATCGACGTTGACGCGCTCCGACTCGGCTCGAACCTTGTCCTCGAGATCGGCCAGGTCGGTCGCACGCTTTTCGGCGTCGACCGAGGTGACGATCGAGGCCGCGAAGTAGAGCACCTTCTCGAGCTCGCGCGGTGCGATATCGAGCAGATAGCCGATGCGGCTCGGGACGCCCTTGAAGAACCAGATGTGCGAAACGGGTGCGGCCAGGTCGATGTGGCCCATGCGCTCGCGGCGCACCTTCTGGCGCGTCACCTCAACACCGCAGCGCTCGCAGATGATTCCCTTGTAGCGAACGCGCTTGTACTTACCGCAGTAGCACTCCCAGTCCTTGGTGGGGCCGAAGATGCGCTCACAGAAGAGGCCGTCGCGCTCGGGCTTGAGCGTGCGGTAGTTGATCGTCTCGGGCTTGGTTACCTCGCCGTGCGACCAGTCACGGATCTGCTTCGGCGATGCGAGCCCGATGCGGATGGCGTCGAATTCGTTGATATCGATCATTTCCGCCTACCTCCGACCGCGCCGGCGGCCTCTCTAAGGGTGCGCAACTTCTGTCCCCCGCTCTCTCTGTGTCGTGCTTGCAATTTCGTCTGGTTGACCATCAGGCACCCTCTTCTTCGACGGTCACTTCGGAGGCTGCGGGCTCGACCTCGACCTCTTCGAGGTCACCCAGCGACTCGTCAGCGGGAAGCGCCAGCTCCCCTGCCTCGTCGACGCGTTCCTGGCCCTCCTCGACCTCCTCGGCCGTGGGCGGCCTCGCGGCTGCCCGGAGCGAGCCGGGCGAGAGGTCGATGCCGAGCTCTTCCGCAGCGCGGAGCAGCTCATCGTCCTCTTCCCTGACCTCGACGGCCTGTCCCTCCTCGGAGAGCACGTTCACATCCAGCGAGAGCGACTGCATCTCCTTGAGCAGCACCTTGAACGACTCGGGGATCGAGGGCTCGGCGATGTTCTCGCCCTTGACGATCGCCTCGTAGGCCTTGACGCGCCCCACGGTGTCGTCGGACTTGATGGTGAGCATCTCCTGCAGCGTGTAGGCCGCTCCATAGGCCTCGAGCGCCCAGACCTCCATCTCGCCGAAGCGCTGGCCGCCGAACTGCGCCTTGCCGCCCAGCGGCTGCTGGGTGACGAGCGAGTAGGGGCCGGTCGAGCGAGCGTGGATCTTGTCGTCGACTAGATGCAGCAGCTTGAGGATGTACATAAAGCCGACCGTCACCTTCTGCTCGAAGGGCTCGCCGGTCTTTCCGTCGAACAGGCGTACCTTGCCCGAGCAGTGGCGACCCACAGGGCGCTTCGGATCGACGACCATCTTGATCGCCGAGTCGCCCCGCTTCGTCCACGCGACCAGCGCCTTGTCGACGTCCTCTTCGGTCGCGCCGTCGAAGACGGCCGTGGCCACCGGGCTTGGATTCGGCGCGGCGATGACCTGCATGCGCCCCGCCACATTCTGGCGACCGCCGATCGTCGGCGATCCCTCGACGCCCGTCACATCGGAAAAGACACCGTGTGCGGCCGCCCAGCCGAGATGCGTCTCGAGCACCTGCCCGATGTTCATACGGCTGGGAACGCCGAGCGGGTTCAGCACGACGTCCACCGGCCGGCCGTCCTCGAGGAACGGCATGTCCTCTTCGGGGACGATCTTGGCGATGACGCCTTTGTTGCCGTGGCGCCCGGCCAGCTTGTCGCCCTCGGAGATCTTGCGCTTCGTGGCCACGTATGCGCGCACGAGCTCGTTCACGCCCGGCGAAAGATCATCGCCGGCGTCGCGCGAGAAGGTCTTGACGTCGATGACGACGCCGCCTTCACCGTGCGGAACCTTGAGCGAGGTGTCCCTGACCTCACGCGCCTTCTCCTTGAAGATGGCGCGAATCAGCTTCTCTTCTGCGGTCAGCTCCGTCTCGCCCTTGGGCGTCACCTTGCCCACGAGCAGGTCGCCCGAGCCGACCTCGGCGCCGACGCGGACGATGCCGCGCTCGTCGAGGTTACGCAGAGAATCCTCCGAGCGGTTGGGGATGTCGCGCGTGATCTCCTCGTCGCCGAGCTTGGTCGAGCGCGCATCCACCTCGTACTCGTGGATGTGGATCGAGGAGAGGATGTCCTCCTTGACCAGCCGCTCCGAAAGGACGATCGCGTCTTCGAAGTTGAATCCCTCCCAGCACATGAAGGCGACGAGGAGGTTGGCGCCGAGCGCCAGCTCGCCGTGATCGGTTGACGAACCGTCGGCGAGCACCTCGCCCGACTTCACCTTCTGACCGAGCTTGACGACCGGCTTCTGGTGAATGAGCGTGCCCTGGTTCGAGCGCATGAACTTCGTCATCACGTGCTCGTCCCTCTCGCCGCCTCGCGCCTCGATGACGACCTTCTCCGCGTCGACGTCCACGACGGTGCCGCCGCGAGCCGCCAGAACCACGTCGCCGGTATCGACCGCAGCGCGGTGCTCCAGCCCGGTGCCGACGAGCGGCGCCTGAGTGATCATCAGCGGCACTGCCTGCCGTTGCATGTTCGCGCCCATCAGCGCCCGGTTGGCGTCGTTGTGCTCGAGGAACGGGATCAGCGCGGTCGCCACGCTCACCAGCTGAGCCGGCGAGACGTCCATGAACTGGATGTCCTTGGGCGCCGCGGTGACTGCCTCGCCCTCGCGCGAGCGGCAAAGCACCATCTCGTTGGCGAACTTCCCGGTCTTGGGATCGACCGGCTCGTTGGCCTGGGCGATCGTGTAGTTCATCTCTTCGGCTGCGTCGAGATAGACGATCTCGTCGCTGACCTTGCCCTTGGTGACGCGCCGGTAAGGAGTCTGGATGAAGCCGAATTCGGAGATCGTCGCGAAAGAGGCAAGCGACCCGATCAGACCGATGTTCGGGCCTTCAGGCGTCTCGATCGGGCACATGCGCCCGTAGTGGGTCGTGTGCACATCGCGCACTTCGATCGGTGCCCGCTCGCGGGTGAGGCCGCCGGCGCCGAGCGCCGATAGCCGCCGCCTGTGCGTGAGACCGGCCAACGAGTTGGTCTGGTCCATGAACTGCGAGAGTTGCGAAGAGCCGAAGAACTCCTTCAGTGCCGCGACGACCGGACGGATGTTGATGATCGTCTGCGGCGTGATCGTGTCCACGTCCTCGGTGGTCATGCGCTCCCGCACGACGCGCTCCATGCGGTAGAGACCAACCCTGAAAGCCTCCTGGATCAGCTCGCCGACCGTGCGAAGACGGCGGTTGCCGAAGTGCTCGTACTCGTCGAGCTCGCCACGAATCGGGTCACGGTTCATCGACGCAGCTTCGGCGGCGAGGTCTTTCGCCTCGTAGTCGAGGCCGAGCTTGACCGGCAGCTCGAGCAGCCTGCGCACCAAGGCCACGATGTCCTCGGTGGTGAGAACGCGCACGTCGTCGGGAACCCCTACGCCGAGACGCTGATTGAGCTTGTAGCGGCCGACCTTGGTCAGGTCGTAGCGCTTCGGGTCGAAGAAGAGCGCCCGGAGCAGGTTGCGCGAGTTCTCGAGTGTGGGAGGCTCGCCCGGCCGCTGCTTCTTGAAGACCTCGATCAGGGCCTCTTCCTCACGCGTGGAGGGGTCCTTCTCGAGCGTGTACTGGATATACGGCGAGTCGTTGAAGAAGGCGAGAATCGCCTCGTTCGAGCTCGTGTCGAGCTTGTAGCCGGTGGTCGGATCTTCGGCGGGAAGCGCGCGCAGGAGAGTCGTGATCGGCAACTTGCGCTTACGGTCGATACGGGCGTAGCAGATGCCCTTCTTGTCGATCTCGAGCTCCAGCCAGGAACCGCGGCTCGGCATCAGATTGGCGATGAAGACCTGCTTGGCCGCGTCCTTGGGCTCCATCAGGTAGGCGCCCGGGCTGCGCACGAGCTGCGTGACGATCACGCGCTCGGTGCCGTTGATGATGAAAGTGCCCCACTCGGTCATCATCGGGAAGTCGCCCATGAAGACGGTCTGCTCGCGAATCTCGCCCGTCTCTTTGTTGACGAAGCGAACGGTCATCGAGAGCGCAGCCTGATAGGTCAGGTCCTTCTCGCGGCACTCCTTGATTGAGAACTGCGGCTCGGCGAAGTGGTAGTCGGCGAACTCGACAGCGAGCGTGCCTGTGTAATCCTCGATCGGCGAGATGTCGTCGATCGTCTCCCTTAGGCCCTCGCTCAAGAACCAGTCGAACGAGGCCTTCTGAATATCGATGAGATTGGGGAGGTCGAGAACGTGCTTGAGGCGTGAGAAACTCTTACGCACGCGAGGCGCGGCAACGGTGCTAATCAAATGAGACAGCCTCCCTTAACGGCGTCTAACAGAAAATGCGGACAGGCGGAACGTGGCGCAACTCTCAACGGTAGCGAAAATGGCCACCCTTTCGCAAGGAGGATCCGGCGGTGTCCTGCACCGCCTGCCGGCCCACTATAACTCGGCCTCCGAAGGAGTCAAGCCGCCAGCGCGAGAAAACTACAGCGAAGGAAAAGGATTCCGCGCTCAACTCGCGTCGAGAGCGTGCCGATTCAGTACGGGCACAAAGAGTCGCCAACCGTTTTCGCACCGCCAAACCGCACCGCCCCGTTGAGTACCACTCCTCAGAGCCCAATCGCCCCGCGCGAGCAAACGATGCCGGCCGATGACACCGGCGCTCGATCCAAGCTTCGTTGGCGACCGAGATCCCTCAGCGGCTACGCGCTGCTTACGCTCGTCGGCGTGAGCGCGCTGGGACATGCGATTGCTTCCTTCTCGCGCTCGACCATCGTCTTTCTTCCCGACGAGTATCTCAATAGCGAGCTTTCTCGCTCGTTTTCATCGAGCGGTCTACCGCTCGTGCGCGGCTCGCAGGTCTTTTTTCCTTCACTCCTGCAGCCGATCCTCACCGCCCCGTGCTGGCTGTTTGGGAGCGTCGAGGCCGGATTCCGCGCATCCATGGTGCTCGACTCGATCGTCATGTCGCTCGCGGCTTTGCCCGTCTACTGGTTGGGACGGCGACTCGGGCTTTCCGCCTGGTTCGCGTTCGCGGCCTCGGCGCTGGCGCTGGTCACGCCTTCGATGCTCTATTCCTCCTGGCTGCTAGGAGAGGCTATTGCCTATCCGCTTTTTCTCGCCGGCTTCGCCATGGGCGTTCTCGCTCTTTCGGGCGACAAGCGCTGGCTCATCCCGGCACTTATCGTCTTCGCGCTCGCCTCGTTCGCAAGAATCCAGCTGCTCGTTCTTCCGCTCGCCTTCGCTCTCGCGACCGCGCTCATGGCCTCACGGGAGCGCAGATTCCGCCGCTTTCTCAGCCAGCGCCGCTACCTGATCGGTGCGGGCTTCTTGCTCGCAGTCGTCGCGTTGGTCGTACCCGCGGGCGCCTTGGGCTTCTACAGCGGCATCCGCCACGTCGACCTCGCGCCTGGCGGAATCGCCATCCATTTCGGCACCCAAATGATCGGACTGCTCTTTGCGTGCTCGTGGATCATCGTGCCCGGCGCTTTGATCGGGCTTGGGCTGGCGATCTTTCGACCCAGTTCACGCATCGAGCTCAGCTTCGCCTGTAGCGCATCGATCGTCACGCTCGGGCTGCTCCTTCAGGCATCGTTCTTCGGCGTCGTCACGATCCCGCAGGAGCGCTACGTCTTCTATTGCGCCCCGATTCTCGCTCTCTCCCTCGCTCTACTCATCGAGCGCGGTTGGCCGTTACGCCGGGCGCACGCGCTGCTCGTGCTGCCGATCCTCATTCTCGTTGCCGTGCTTCCACTTTCGACCTATGCGGCCGGCGATCGGCTCTTTCAATCCAGCTTCCTGTATTCGACCTTCCAGCTCGAGCGAAGCTTCGGCGTCGGTAACGCCGCCCTTCTCGTGGCCATCGTCGTATCGGTACTCGCCCTGGCGACGATCGCCTTGCCGTTTCGTGGACGCGCGGGCGGAGCTTGGATCTTCGTGCTTGCGATCGCTTTCGCGGTACCGGTGCTGGCGATATCTACGAATTTCGATTTGAGCAACGGCTCGAGCGTTCTTCGCGCGCTTACACAACGCGACAAGAGTTGGATCGACAAACGAATCGACGCGAACCACCCGGGTGGCGGTCGAGCAGCGCTGCTCGAGGGATACGGCACTCGCACTTCGGCTCTCACCATGTTGTTCTGGAATCGCTCGGTCGATCGAGCCGCGTTGCTCCCGGACTCCAACCGCCCGGACGTCCTGCCCTGGCCCGATTTGCACATCGGCGGCGACGGCTCGCTATCGGTTGCCGGGAAACCCCTCACCGGCCCCCTCGTGATAGACGAGTCCATGCACACGATCACGCTTCGAGGAGCTGAACGAGCAGGCCGTTCGAGATCCTTCGCGCTCTGGCTGCCTCTCGGGCGTCCGCGAATCGCTCTCTACGCTTCCGGCTTTGCCGCGGGGTGGTTGAGTGTGCGAGACGTTTTGGCGTTGTGGCCGACGACGGCCGGCGGCCGCTTGGCCGGCTTCGTTACCTTCCGCGTGAAGACCACTAAAGAGACCGGTCCAGTAACGCTCACGCTCTCGAGTCCGGGTCAGCCCAAACGGCTTATTCGATTGACGCCCGGAGAATCCCGCCCGCTTCGGGTGGCCGTATGTAGCAACGGCCCGTGGCGAGCGAAAATAGACGCCAATCACGGCGCGATAATCGCCTCGCGCCTCGTATCGTCGAAGGCCAGCGCCCCAGTCTGGCGAGAAGACGCGAGCGCCTGCGCCCAAGCTCACTGAAGGGCGAGCGGTTCGGGACCGGAAACCCGGCCCCGAACCGTCCTGACCGGCTACTTGATTTCGATCGTGGCGCCGGTCTCCTCGAGCTTGGCCTTGATCTGCTCGGCCTCGTCCTTGGTGACGCCTTCCTTGATTGCGGCGGGCGCGCTCTCGACCAGATCCTTGGCCTCTTTGAGACCGAGACCCGGAACTACCTCGCGCACGACGCGAATGACCTGGATCTTCTTGTCGCCGATCACCGTGAGCATGACGTCAAAAGCCGTCTGCTCCTCGGCTGCTTCCTCGGCCCCTGCGACGGCACCCGGCATGGCCGCCATGGCGACCGGCGCCGCGGCGGTGACGCCCCAAGTTTCCTCGAGCGCATTCTTGAGCTCTACCAGCTCGAGCACAGTCATCTTGCCGAGCTGATCAACAAGCTTTGCAGTATCGGTTGGCACTTGCACTACCCCTTCCTATTACAGATCTTCAGATTCCAGTTGCTTGACACGCGCGTCCAGTACTCCGACTAGATCGCGCAAAGGAGCCGTGAATAGGCCGACGATGGCCGTCGGCGCAGCGGCGATGGCAGCAACGAGCTGTGCGCGCAGGACATCGGTTGGAGGCAGCTTGGCCAGATCCGCGATCTGCTCGGCTCGGATCTCCGAGCCCTGCAGAACTCCACCGCGAATGCCCAGCAGTTTGGTGGTCTTGGCGGTATCTCCAAGTACTTTGGCCACGCCCACTGGATCGCCGTCCGACTCCAGGAACGCAATTGCCGTCGGCCCCTCGAGAAGCTCGAGCAGGTTCGGCGCTCCGGCCTCTTCGGCGGCTCGCTTGGCCAGCGTGTTCTTGACGACGCTGAACCGGGCGCCGCTCTTGCGAAGCTTCGAGCGAAGCTCGGCGAGGTCGCTCGTCGTGAGGCCGCGGTAGTCGGTGACTATCAGCGTCTCGGTCTCCTTGAGACGCTTGGCCAGCTCGGCGATGACGCGCTCCTTGTCGGTTTTAAGCATCTGATCACCTCCTCAAAACAAATCGAGCCCGCACTGACGGCGAGCTCGGAGAGAGGCGGTGCCTCCCTCGAGGGAGGCGGGAGCCGTTCCGGGCCGCCTGGGCTGGGCTTCTGCTACGAGAGCTGCCAGCTGTCTTTGGCGACGGGCTTGGTTGATTAAGCGCTAACCGCTTGCTCCCCCTCGAGCTCGTCGAGCAAGTCTCTGACCTTGGTCGTGTCGACGTGTATGCCGGGGCCCATGGTCGTCGTCAGTGTGATGGCCTGTATGTAGCGGCCCTTCGCCGCCGCCGGCTTGGCCCGCATGATCTCCTCGACCAGCGTGGCGTAGTTCTCGAGCAAGGCGCGCTCGGTGAAGGAGCGCTTACCGATCGAGACGTGCACGTTGGCGCCGCGGTCGGTTCGGTACTCGACCTTGCCCGCCTTGGCGTCGCGCACCGCCTTGGCGAGGTCGAAGGTGACCGTGCCCGTCTTGGGGTTCGGCATCAGGCCGCGCGGGCCCAGGACGCGCCCGAGCTTGCCGACGTTCCCCATCTGATCGGGAGTGGCGATGGCAACATCGAAATCGGTGAAGCCCTCCGTGACGCGCTTGGCGAGATCGGCGGAGCCGACCACGTCGGCGCCGGCGTCTTCGGCTTCCTTGGCCTTCTCGCCCTCTGCGAAAACGGCAACGCGAACGTCCTTGCCCGTTCCGTTGGGAAGCATCAGCGTGCCACGCAGCTGCTGGTCGGCGTGGCGAACGTTGAGCCCGAGCCGGAAATGAACCTCGACCGTCTCGTCGAACTTGGCCGCGGCGAACTCCTTCAGCATGTGAATCGCCTCGAACGGCGCGTAGACGCTTTCGCGATCGATCTGCGAGCGCGCGCTCGTGTAGCGCTTACCGCGGCCGCTCACGACTCGACCTCGACTCCCATCGAGCGCGCGGTGCCGGCGATGACCAGCATCGCGGCCTCGACGTCGTTGGCGTTCAGGTCATTCATCTTCGTCTCGGCGATCTGGCGCAGCTGTGCTCGCGTCAGCTTTCCCACCTTGGTGCGATTCGGCTCGCCCGAGCCCTTCTCCAGCCGCAGCGCCTCCTTGATCAGGACGGCAGCCGGCGGCGTCTTGGTGATGAAGCTGAAAGAGCGATCCTCGTAGACCGTGATCTCGACCGGAATGATGCGGCCGTTGTCGGCCTGCGTCTGAGCGTTGAAGGCCTTGCAAAAGTCCATGATGTTGAGCCCGTGCTGACCCAGCGCGGGACCGACCGGCGGCGCCGGGTTGGCCTGCCCGCCGGGGATTTGGAGCTTGATTAAAGTCAGGACTTTCTTGGCCACGTTTCTCGTCTTTCTCGAGCTTCTGTTGCGAGGTTACCTACTACTTTCGAACCGGGTCGGCGCCTGGCGCGAGACTACCTGCCGCACCGAGCCGGGCTGAAATTACCGCGGGGCCACGATCACTCTAGTTTTTTCACCATCTCGAAGCTCAGCTCTACCGGTACCTGGCGCTCGAAGATGTTGACCAGCACCTTCAGCTTCTGCTGGTCGGGGTTGACGTCGACGATCTCGCCGTCGAAGTCCGCCAAGTGGCCGGAGGTGATCTTGACCGACTCGCCGAGCGAGAACTCGACCTGGGCCCGCGGGCGGGCGCCCTCTCCCTGGCTCTTGCCGGTGTGCAGGATGCGCTCGATCTCGCCCTCGGAGAGCGGCACGGGCTTGGAGCCGGAACCGACGAAGCCGGTCACACCCGGCGTGTTCTTGACCAGAATCCAAGCCTCGTCGTCGAGATTCATGTTCACGAGCACGTAGCCGGGTAGGACGCGCTTCTCGGCCTGAACCTTCTGGCCGTCTTTGGTCTCGATCACGCTCTCGGTGGGCACGACAACCCGCCGGAAGCGCGACTGCTGGCCCATCGAGATGATCCGGTGCTCGAGATTGGCCTTGACCTTGTTCTCGTGCCCGGAATAAGTGTTGATCACGTACCAGAGGAACATTCCCGCGACTCCTATTAACCCAGAAGAATGTTTTGGACTAGATGCTTGAACGCTAGATCGGCGAGGGCCAGATATCCGCCGACGATCGCGCACGCGACGATCACGACGACGGTGCCCTGCACCAGCTGCTGGCGCCCCGGCCACTCGACCTTCTTCAGCTCGGCCGACGACTCGCCGACGAAGCGGATGAAGCCCATGCCCGGAAGCCCTCTTTTCGCGACTTCGGGCTTCTGCGCGCGAAGCGAAGACGCCTGCCTAGAAGCACGAGTCTGCTCGGCGAGCGCCGAGTCGGAGCGCACGGAACGGCGAGCGCGGCGCTGTTGACGAGTTGGGCGGGCCATGCCTCGTCCCCGCTAGCGGGTCTCCCGATGCAGGGTGTGCTTCCCGCACCAACGGCAGTACTTGTTGAACTCGACCCGATCGGGCGTGTTCCGCTTCGATTTCTCGCTTTGATAGTTGCGCCGCTTGCACTCGGTGCAGGCGAGCGTAACAGCGACTCTGACTCCGGTCTTTGCCATGTCCCTCTGAGGTTTCTGAGCGCGAAAGAATAGCGGCCTAACCCGCCGCCGGTCACCAGTCTAGCTGGTCTTGGCGAAACGGCGCACGACCTCGAGCAACCCGCGCGTTTTCTCGGCCGCGTTCCCGGCGGCGCCGGAGGGCGCCACGCCCGTCACGCAGCGGCGAGCGCGCCCGTCGCTGACGGTGGAAGAGAGCTTCTCGAGCCGCTCGAATCGAAGGAAGGGGCGCGCCGGCGCTAGCGTCCGGCAAGATCACCGCTCGGCTCACCGTGACGACGCTCGCGCGGCAGCTCGATCCTGATGACCGTCCCGCCGCCTTTGGCGGAGACAGCGTTAGCTAGCGCTTCCCGGCGAGGAAATCCCGCACCAGCTGGTGGTAGTCGGGCACCGGCAACAGGAAGGAGTCGTGCCCCCAGGGCGAGGCGATCTCCTCGCGCACGAGATCGCAGCCCGCTTTCTCCAGGATTCGCGCGATCTCGAGCGAGTGCGCCGTCGAGAAGCGCCAGTCGGTGTCGAAGCTGACCACCAGGAAGCGGGTTGGGTTGCCACGCAGTCGCTCGGCAGCAGCCGCCTCGTCGGCGAAGGGGTCGAAGTAGTCCATGACGCGCGAGAGATACAGGTACGTATTCGCGTCGAAGCGTTTGAGGAACTTGTCGCCCTGATGATCCAGGTAGGACTCGATCTGGAAATCGATCCCGAAGGTCGGGCCCTCGGTTTCCCTGCGTTCGCGCCCAAACTTGCGCTCCAGCGCCTGCCCGGACACATACGTGATGTGAGCGAGCATCCTGGCGACAGACAGACCCGAGTCGGGCTGCCGGTCGGTGCCGTAGTAGTCGCCGTTCTGGAAGTTGACGTCGCGCATGATCGCGTTCCGCGCGACCGAAGAGAAGGCGATGTTCTCGGGCGTCAGGCGCGACGAGGCGCAGACGAGCAGCGCGTTTTTCATCTCCTGCGGATGATCGAGCGCCCACTGCAGAATCTGCATTCCGCCCAGCGAGCCGCCCAGGCCCGCATACAGGCGCTCGATTCCGAGCTTTCGCAGCAGCGAGCGCTGCACCTCGACCAGGTCGCGAACGCTGAAGTGCGGAAAGCGCAACCCGTATGGCTTTCCCGTCGCCGGATCGATCGAGGATGGCCCGGTCGTGCCCGCGCAACCACCGAGCAGGTTGGAGCTGACGACGAAGTAGGTGTCGGTGTCGACCGGCTTGCCGGGCCCGATCATCGAGTCCCACCAGCCCTCCGTCTTGGGCTCTCCGTGGTGCCCGGCAACGTGCGCGTCTCCGGTCAGCGCGTGGCAGACGATGATCGCGTTCGAGCGCTCGGCGTTCAACTCGCCGTAGGTCTCGTAGGCGACGTCGACCGGAGCGAGCTTCTCGCCCGACTCCAGCACGAACGGGTCGTCCTCGTCGTGCAGGCGAACGTGCTGCGTCTCGACGCGGCCGGCGCTGGCCCCCATTCCAGCGCCGGATCCCAGAGTGTCGTGAGTCACTTGTTACATCCTGCCATCGCTTACCTCGTTATCTTCGCCCTTTTTCTCCGCTTTCCGGTTTCGCGGCTGCACTGAGCGCCTGATCGAGATCGGCCAGGATGTCGTCGATGTGCTCGATCCCGATCGAGAGCCGTACCGTGTCTTGCGTGACGCCGGCTGCCGCCAACTCCTCGTCGTTCAGCTGCGCGTGCGTCGTGCTCGGCGGGTGGATCGCAAGCGACTTTGCGTCGCCGATGTTGGCCAGGTGGCTGAACAGCTTCAGGCCTTCGATGAAGCGCGTTCCGGCCTCGCGTCCGCCCTTGATGCCGAACGTAACGAGCCCGCCCGAGCCGCCGCGAAGAATCCGCTCGGCGACCTGCCTATACGGGCTCGACTCCAGCCCCGGATAGCTCACCCAGGCCGTGCCCGGGTGCGCCTCGAGGTGCTGCGCAACCTGCAGGGCATTGCTGGAATGCCGCTCGATCCTGAGCGGCAGTGTCTCCAGACCCTGCAGGAAGAGGAAGGAGTTGAAGGGCGAGAGTGCCGCCCCCGTGTTCCTGAGCAGAACGGTGCGCACACGACCGATGTAGGCGGCCTGCTCCAGCGCCTCGGTCCAGACGATCCCGTGGTAAGAGGGATCGGGCTTGGTCAGGCCCGGGAAGCGTTCGGCCTGCGCTTGCCAGTCGAAGCGCCCCGAGTCGACGACAAGGCCGCCGATGGAGGTTCCGTGCCCGCCGATCCACTTTGTCGCCGAGTGCACGACGACGTCGGCGCCGTGATCGAACGCGCGGCAGAGGATCGGCGTCGGAACGGTGTTGTCGACCACTAGCGGCAGCCCCTGCTCGTGTGCGGCCGTCGCCCAGGCGTCGAGGTCGATGACGTTCAGCTTGGGATTGCCGACCGTCTCGACGAAGACGAGGCGCGTCTTTTCGTCGACCAGCTCGGCCAGCTTCTCCGGCTCGTCGGGACCGATCCAGCGCACCTCGATTCCGTACTGGGGCAGCGTATGGGCGAACAGGTTGTATGTGCCGCCGTAGAGCGTCGAGACCGAGACGATGTTCTCGCCTGCGCGCGTGATGTTCAACACCGCGTAGGTATTCGCGGCCTGTCCTGAGGCCGTCGCGACCGCGCCGACGCCTCCTTCGAGGGCCGCGACCCGTTGCTCGAGCACGGCGTTGGTTGGATTCCCGATGCGGCTGTAGATGTTGCCCGGCACCCTGAGCGCGAACAGGTCGGCCGCGTGATCTGTGTCCTCGAAAACGAAGGACGTCGTCTGGTAGATGGGCACCGCGCGGGCGCCCGTGGTTGGATCCGGCTCCTGGCCCGCATGCAGGGCCAGCGTCTCCGGTCGAAATTCACTCATCTGTTGCTCCTTCCCTTCCATACCTGGAAATTGTCCCGGGAACGAAAAAGGCCTCCTATCCCGGAGGCCCTTCTTGCTCCCGCCGGTATGGCGGGCGCTCCGCGTTTCCATCTTCCCGCTCCTCGGCCCGGGACGGTCCGGCTTGCGGCTGGAGTTCGCACCTGTCAAGCCAAAGCTCCGGTTGCGGCGACGTCATCGGGCCAGATCCCTCGATCGCTCGTGATGGTTAACGGCCTTTGAAGCGTAGCAGCAGGGGTTCCCCGGTCAAGGCAGCGGCGCTTTCGGTAAACCGATCGATGTAGAGACCGTCGGGAGCGGTGCGCCGGCCGAACGCGAGATACGGCGTTTGACGGCGACGACTAGTGAATCGTCTGCAGCATCTTGAACATCGGCAGGTACATGGAGATGACGATCACACCGACCATGCAGCCGACGCCAAGCATCATCACGGGCTCGATGATCGAGGTCAGCGACGAGATGGACGCATCGACTTCGTCCTCGTAGAAGTCGGCGACCTTAGAAAGCATCAGCTCCAGCTCTCCCGTCTCCTCGCCGATCTTGACCATCTGGCTGATCATGATCGGGAAGACCGGGCTCTCGAGCAGCGGTTGAGCGATCGGGATGCCCTCTTGCACCCTCTCTTCGACATCCAGTAGCGACTTCTCGACGACCGCGTTACCGGACGTGTGGGCCGTGATGTCGATCGCCTTGATGATGTCTACGCCCGAGGCTATGAGCGTCGCAAGCGTGCGCGAGACCCGCGCCATCGAAACCTTGAGAACGGTGGCGCCTATCCGCATCGGCAGCTTGAGAACGAGCGCGTCCCAGAGGTCTCGCCCTTGTTGCGTCTTCTTGAAGCGGGCGATGCTCCAGAGCGCCCCTCCGAATACAGGGAAGATCACGTACCACCAGCTGCGCACGATATTCGAGGCGGTTACGATGTACTGCGTCAGTGTCGGTAGCTGGCCACCATTTTGCTTGAACATGTTCACGAAGATCGGGACGAGGAACATCAGCATCCCGATCAAGACCAGGGTGGCGAAGCAGAGGACGAGGGTCGGATAGATCATCGCGCTCTTCACCCGTCGCTTGATCGCCTCCGATTTCTCGATCTGAATCGCGACGCGATCGAGCACCGTGTCGAGAACACCAGCCGCCTCTCCCGCTTCGACCATCGCCACGTAGAGGGTGTCGAAAGCCTTCGGATGGGAGCCCATGGCCTCGGAGAGAAGAAGGCCACGTTCGACCTTGGAGCGAACATCGGCGATGACGACGGCCAGATTGTCGTCCTCGGTCTGCTCCTCGAGAATTACGAGCGCCGCGACGACACTCACGCCGGCCGAGATCAGCGTCGCGAACTGGCGCGAAAACACCTGCAGGGCCTTCGCCGTGACCTTCTTACCGGACGATGTCGCGGCGGCGCTACCTCCTGCCTCCCCAACGCGATCCAGGCGCTCGGCGAGCAACCCTCTCTGACGAAGCTGCTCGCGCGCCTGCTCGAGATCGGTCGCCTGCAGTTCGCCGATGCTTACGACTCCTTGCGCGTTGATCGCGCTGTATGCAAAGGCAGCCATCGCTTAGCTCTATCGGCAGGATCCGAAAACCACTAAAGATCGCTCGCGGACCGCGTCACGGAGTAGTGCCGGTCGTAGTGCTGGTCGTCGCGCTGGTCGTCGCGCCGGTCGTTGCGCCGGTCGTTGCGCCGGTCGTCGTTCCACCCGAGGTCGTCGTGCTGATCAACGACAACGCTTGCGCCGAGGTCAATGGAGAGATGAACTTGATCACGTATCTCATCGAGTCGACGGTGTTCACTAGCACTACGCTCCGGCCCTTCCCGATCTTCACCTTCGGTTGACCGCTCGCGAACGATCCGCCGTTGACACTGATCTTGATCTGCTTCGCTGTTACCGAATCGAGAACGAACGCGGGCGAGGAAGCGGGGAAGGATCCATTCAGCAGTACGGGTTGCGAAGTACCGTTGACGGAGATCTTTGCCGCCACAAAGGCGCCCTTCGGGTTGGGCGACGTCGTCGTCTTGCTGGTAGTCGTGGATGACGACGTAGTGGATCCACTTACGGTGGCGCTGCCAAACGGATCTCGACCGTTGAAGAGGCTGAACCCGCTCAGCTGCCCGGCGCCGGGCTCGTAGGAGCTCGGATTGGGAAGCGCGTCGACCGAGGTCGGACCAGAAGCAGGCGTCCCGCTAGAGGGCACGCCGGTAGAGGGCACGCCCGGGGAGGTGGAAGTCGTCTGCGCGGTAGTGCCCGCCGAGGTTCCCGGGCTACTGCTCTTGAGCATCTTCGGTAACTCGAGAGCTCCCACGATGATCAGCACCCCGAGGAGTGCGCCGAGGATGATCTTCTCTTTCTTTTCCTTCTGCTTTTGCTTATCTGCGCGTTGCTTTGAAGCCATCAGAACTCACCCCCCGCCCGTCGTGGTTGTCGTGGCGCCCTCGCTCGACGAGGTCGTGGTCGTGTCCGTTGTCGAGGTCGTGGTCGTGTCCGTCGAAGTCGTAGACGCAGCAGAGCTCGCGGCGGTCACAACAGGATGACCGAAGGTATAGGCGGCGATCTGAAGCGTCGCAGCGATTTTGGGGAATCCATTCTCACCTTCGGCGAATGAGACCTGATCGACAGTGAACAAACGCCCTTTTGCGCTCAGATTGTGGTTATCGACAAGTACCAGCGATTGCAAGCGATAGAGGAAGTCGGAAAGCTGATCGAAGCTGCCCTGGAAGGTCACCGTGACCGGTAGCACCTGATAGGCGGTAGAGTCGATGACCACCCCCGGTAAGTAACTGTCGAACCTGATACCGGTGTCCTTGGCGAGCGCGCCGAGCTGTTGGTAGATCTCGTCCATCTTGGCCTGATCGGGCATCGCCGACTGAAGCTTGTTGAAGTCGGCAACGAGGATCTTCGATAGCCCCGCAGCCTGCGTGGCTTGCGCCTGTTGCTCGCTGATCTGTTGATCGAGTTGCGCGATCTGCTGAGTGAGCGACTTGGCCTCGCTCTTCTTTGGCGCTATCAGAATGAAGTAACCAGCAGCCGCAAGCAGGATCAGGCCGCCCAGCACAACGGCGAGCCTGATCGCGACAGGTGTTTTCTTTATGTTCATTATGTTCCGCGCGGGGCTCATGGCGTCGCTCCAGGTGCGCGTATCTGCGCCGAGATGGAGAAGTTGAAGGTCACGGGCGAAGCCCCCGCGTTAATCGTGCTCGAGTTGAGAGTCACGTTCGTCAGAGGCGGAAGAATTTTCAACCGCGTTATCAGAAGGAACACGGATTCCTGGGAGAATGCCCAGCCGGTAATGTCGAGCTTGCCTGCGGATCCTGCTCCAGTTACTGCGAACTGCGGGTTCGCCGATACCGGCGTCGTCGCCGCGAGCGTGGTCAGTTTGGCGCCGGGAGGCATGACGAGAGCGACCTGACCAATGATGTTGCTCCAGGGAACGCGGAAGGAGAGAGCGCTCGAGACCGCGCCTATCCGCTCGTTCTCGGCCGAAGCCAGGTTCTGCTGAACCGGAAGGACTTTCGGCGGCGGATTGTTCTTCGTCAACACCTGATAGTTCTGCTGTTTCTCGGCGCGATCATTCTTCTCGTTCTGCACCTTCGAACTCGCGCTCAGATACATGGAGAAGAGCGCCGCGAGCACGATGGCGAGACCGGCGACTCCGATCAGCAGCGCAGGATCGGGAGTCGTGCGCCTGGCACGTTCCGCGTCCTTGGGTAGAAGGTTGACCGCTCGCATGAATCTATCCCCTAGCTCAATCCTCGATAGCCAGGCCGACCGCAGCCGCTAGGGAGCGCTGGCTCTCGTCGACGATTACGCCCTTGCTCGGCAAGACACGCTCGAATGGATTGCCTACCCGCACGCTCACTCCGATCAGGCGCTGTAGTTCTCCGGCCAGACCCGGCAGGAGCGATGTCCCGCCCGTAATCACGATGTCGCCGATACCCAGCGAATCCGGCTGGTTCTGGTAGTACTGGAGCGAGGAGACGAGCTCGCGCGCAAAGGTCTGCAGCTGGCGCCGGACGATGTCGGCGGCCGTGGCGACCTGCTCTTCGGTCACGCCGGGCAGGCGCGGGTGCTCAGAACCGTCGAGAGTGAGCGAGTGCTTGACCGGCTCGGCTTCGGACGGTGCGAGGTTGAGCTGACGCGCGATGGCGACATCGAGGGTCGAGCCCCCCCACTCGAGCACGCGCGTGAACTCGCAGATATGCCCGTCGGAGACGGCGAAGGTCGATCGCTCGTGACCGATCGACACGACAACGTGGGCGGCATCCGAGCGTTCTCCGGGGTGCTCCGGAATCAGTGCCCGAAGCAATCCGAAGGCTTCGAGGTCGATCCCCACCAGGCGCACTCCGGCTTCCTTGAACGCCACCACGTAGCGATCGATCAAATCGCGGTAGGCGACGACGAGAAGGATGCGGCGAACGAGCTCGCCGTCGGCATTGACGCCCTCGCCGAGCTGCTGATAGTCGAGCACGGCGTCTTCGAGAGCGATCGGAAGCACTTCCTGAGCGCGGAAGCGAATCGCATTCTCGAGCTGTTTCGCGTCCATCACGCCCGAGACTTCGATGATGCGAACGCCGATGCGGTTGTTCGAGATGCCGAGCCTGACCGCTTTCCTCGGCAGATGGTTCACGCTGAACAGATGAGCAAGCGCCGCGGCGAGAGCTGTAGCGTCGCGAACCTCGCCGGCGACGACGACACCGCGCTGTAACGGCTCGCGCACGAGATCGAGCAGCTCGAGTTTGCCATTACGTACGACGCGCGCCGCCGAGATTCCGGAAGCGCCGATCTTCACTCCCACCAGCGCCTTCTGGCGAAGCGCGCTGCCCTTCGGTGCCGACGCGGAAGCCGCCTTGTGCCCGAGCGACATGTCGCGCTTGTAGAAGGGAACCTTCTTGTCGAGCGTGCCGGCCGGGGCGGCCGCGGCGCTCGCGGCTGCCGGCGCCTTCTTCTTGCCTCCGAGGGAGATCTCGCGCTTGTAGAAAGGAACCTTCTTCTCGGGCAATACGGGAGGCGCAGCGATGGGCGCGATAGCCGGCGGCGCTTCGGCACCGGCCGGTGGTACTTCGGCGCCTGTGACGACGGGAGCCGCCGCCTCGATCGGCTTGGCCGCCGGCGCCGCCTTCTTCTTGCCTCCGAGGGAGATCTCGCGCTTGTAGAAGGGAACCTTCTTCTCCGGTATCCCGGCGGGCGTCGCGAGCGTCGCGGCCGGCTCGATCGGCTTGGCCGCCGGCGCCGCCTTCTTCTTGCCTCCGAGGGAGATCTCGCGCTTGTAGAAAGGAACCTTCTTCTCCGGTATCCCGACCGGCGGAGGCGAAATGGCCGGCGGCGCTTCAGCGCCCGTCGGTGGGATTTCGGCGCCTACGACGGCCGGAGCTGCTGCTTCGATCGGCTTGGACGCCCGCGCTTTCTTCTTCTTGCCTCCGAAGGAGATCTCGCGCTTGTAGAAGGGAACCTTCTTCTCCGTCTCTTGGGCGTGCATATCCCCGGCGACCGAGGCGCGCAACGCTTCCAGAGGCGAGGAGGCCGGCGGAGGCGGAGCGGCCGGCTTTCCGGCGCTCGGTCCGCCAGTAGGCGGAGTCGGCTGTGCTGACGAAGTCGGTAGCGGTGGGCGGGCAGGAGCTGCTCCAGGCACCGCCGGCGGAGCGGCGGGCGGACCGGGAGGCGGAGCCACAGGACGGGCGCCGGGCGCTCCCGGCGGAGCCGCGGGCGGACGCGGAGGTTGTGCAGCCATCGGTGGCGGACCGGGAGGCGGAGCTACCGGACGAGCTCCTGGCGGAGCCGCGGGCGGACGCGGAGGTTGCGCTGCCATGGGTGGCGGACCGCTTGGAGCGGCAGGTGGTGCCGTGGGCGGACCGGGAGGCGGAGCCACCGGACGGGCGCCGGGCGCTCCTGGCGGAGCCGCGGGCGGACGCGGAGGTTGCGCGGCGGCGGGCGGAGGACCGCTCGGAGCAGCAGGAGGTGCCGCGGGCGGACCGGGAGGCGGAGCCACCGGACGGGCGCCGGGCACTACCGGCGGAGCGGCGGGCGGGCGCGGAGGTTGCGCGGCGGCGGGCGGAGGACCGCTCGGAGCAGCAGGAGGTGCCGTAGTCGGACGGGGAGGCGGAGCCACGGGAGGTGCGCCGGGCGCTCCTGGCGGAGCGGCGGGCGGGCGCGGAGGTTGCGGAGCGGCGGGCGGAGGACCGCTCGCAGGAGCCGTCTGCTCAGGTGGGCGCTCGCCCTCTTGTCTTCCTTCGCTCCCCGTCATCTCTCCACGTTCCTCCAACGAGACCTAACTTCCTGCAACCCGCAGACCAGATCCCGATGCACCGTCGAAGCCCGCGGACGTTTGCCCGGTCTGAATCCCGGCGCGCTCAAGTTGCCCGAGCAGCTGATCGGGGCGGGTCGAGCGCGATACCGCCTGCTCGACCGTGATCAAATGCTTCGCGACCAGCTCGCCGAGCGACTGCTCCAACGTCTGCATGCCGCGCTTCGCGCCCGTCTGCATGAAGGAGTAGACCTGCTCGATCTTTCCCTGGCGAATGAGGTTGCGAACGGCGTCGTCGGGAATCAGAACCTCGAGCGCAGGCACACGCCCCTGCTCGTCCACCGTCTTCATCAGGGTCTGCGTGATCACACCCTCGAGCGACAGCGCAAGCTGCATACGAATCTGATCCTGCTGCTCGCCGGGGAAAACGTCAATGATGCGGTCGATCGTGCTCGGCGCGCTTTGCGTGTGCAGCGTGGCGAAGACAAGGTGGCCGGTCTCGGCCGCGGTCAGCGCAATGCCGATCGTCTCCTGATCGCGCATCTCGCCGACGAGGATCACGTCGGGGTCCTGACGCAGGGCGGCGCGCAGAGCGTCGCCGAAGCTGAGCGCGTCGGCTCCGATCTCGCGCTGGTTGACGATGCAGTTCTTGTGCCGGTGCAGGAACTCGATCGGGTCCTCGATCGTGATGATGTGGTCGTAGCGCGTGCGATTGATCTCGTCGATAAACGCCGCGAGCGTCGTCGACTTGCCCGAGCCGGTCGGCCCCGTGACGAGAATGATCCCGCGAGGTCGTTTCGTCAGCTCATGAAGGTGCGACGGCAGCCCCAGCTCCTCGAGCGTCTTGAGCTCGGTGGGAATGAGGCGGAAGGCGCCGGCCAGGCTCTCGCGCTGAGAGTAGATGTTGACGCGGAAGCGGGCCATCCCAGGCACCGAGTAGGCAAGGTCGAGCTGGCGCTTGATCTCCAAATGTTTCTGCTGCTCGGTCGAGAGGATGCGGTAGAACATCTCCCGCGTCATCTCGGGAGTCATGACCGGCTCTTCGTCGATTCGATGCAGCGTGCCGTGAACACGGATGGTCGGCTTGGAGCCCACCGTCAGGTGCAGGTCGGACGCGCCGTTCGCCACGACGTGCTGAAGCAGGCGATCGATAGACGGGCCCGAGGGATGCGGGTTCACTGCCACGGCGGACGTATCGGCAAGCCTTGGGCGTTTCTTGAATGCTGTGCGCAGACTCCGAGTCTCTTCGGGGTAACCCGCTATGGGCAGGTGAGATTCACCCATTTGGGGCTACTGGCTGCTGAAGGGCCTGCCGATCCGCTTACACAGTCAAAGTCATTGCATGCATCCCTAAGGAGCCAACACAAATGGCAGATCTCATTCGCAAGCGTCTGACCGGGAAAGAAGAGGGATTCACCCTCATCGAGCTCC
Organism: Thermoleophilia bacterium; assembly: GCA_017882615.1. Taxonomy (GTDB): domain Bacteria; phylum Actinomycetota; class Thermoleophilia; order Gaiellales; family Gaiellaceae; genus Fen-549. The sequence continues at coordinate 20 of JADGPD010000010.1, read as the reverse complement.
TGGTCGTCATCGTCATCCTG
>JADGPD010000009.1 GCA_017882615.1 Thermoleophilia bacterium | reverse complement strand
CGGCGCCACCACCCCGACGCCAATCCCGGTGACAAGGACGCCGAGGATCGCTTCAAGGAGGTCCAGAACGCCTACGACATCCTCTCCGACGACGAGAAGCGCAAGCAGTACGACATGTTCGGCGCCGGCGGCCCACAGATGGGCGGGGCCGGCCCGGGCGGCGTTCGTTACGAGCAGTTCGATCTCGGTGACCTGGGCGGTTTCGGCGACGTTTTCTCGAGCCTGTTCGGAGGAGGAGGGGGGCGAGCGCACACTCGCGCGATGCGGGGCGGCGACATCGAGGCGGCGCTCAATCTCTCCTTCGAAGACTCCCTGCGCGGGGCCGAGACGCGGGTTCCCGTTGAGGTTGATGCGGCCTGTTCGATCTGCGCCGGCTCGGGCGCCAAGCCCGGTACCTCGCCGAAAACCTGTCCGGAGTGCGGCGGTCGCGGCGTCGTAGCCGAGAGCCAGGGCCCGTTCGCCATCTCACAACCCTGCAGGCGCTGCCGCGGCGCCGGAATGATCATCGAGAAGCCCTGCCCGACCTGTCGCGGCTCGGGCCAGGTGCGGCGCAGCAAGCAGTACAAGGTCAAGATCCCGGCCGGGGTCAAGGACGGCACCCGCATCCGTCTCAAGGGCAAGGGTGAGCCGGGGCTGAACGGCGGCCCGCCCGGCGATCTGTTCGTGGTCACCCGCGTAGCGGCCTCGAAACTGTTCGAGCGTCGCGGCGCCGATCTGATCATCGAGGTGCCCGTCACCTACCCGGAAGCCGCACTTGGCGCCACGGTCGAGGTGCCGACTCCCGACGGCAAGATCTCGCTCAAGGTTCCCGCCGGCTCGGAGTCGGGCAAGCTGCTGCGCGTGCGCGGCCAGGGCGCCCCCAAGCTGAAGGGCTCGGGACGCGGCGACCTGCTCGCGCGCGTGCGCGTAACGGTGCCCAAGAAGCTCAACAAGGCCGAGAAGGAAGCGCTCGAGCAACTCAAGTCGGTTTCGAGAGAGAATCCGCGTGAGAAGCTGGTGCGTTGATGAGCGAGACGATTCGATCGGCGAGACCGGCGCGGATCGCGCGCCTCGCGAGCCTGCTCGGCCTGTTGATCGCCGTCGGTTTCCCTGTTGCGGTGATCGTGACGCTGGCGATGGGCAGCACTCATCAGGCCGTCGTCGTGGGAATCGCCTACGCCTGCGGAATGTTCCTACTCTGGCTGCCTCTGTACTGGTTGGGCGCGATAGGAAGTTGGCGCAGCTCGAGGGCGCTTTGGCGTAAGCGCATGGCCAGCGGTTTCTACAAGACGCTTCCACCCGTGAAGGACGATGACGATGACTGACGACCGTCCCCGCTACATGATCTCGATCGCCGCCGAGCTGGTCGGCATGCATCCGCAGACGCTACGCATCTACGAGGCCAAGGGGCTGGTGCGGCCGCAGCGCACCGGCGGAAACACGCGCCTCTACTCCGAAGCCGATCTCGAGCGGCTGCGTGCGATCCAGCGGCTGACGAGCGAGTTGGGCCTGAACCTGGCCGGGGTGGAGCGGGTGCTCACGCTGGAGGAGGAGATGCGCAGGATGCACGCCCGGCTCGACCGAATGGAGCGCGAGATGCGCGAGGCGATCGATCAGGTGCATCGCTCCTACCGGCGCGAGCTCGTCATCTACCGGGCGCCCGAGCCGCCGCTGCCGAATCCGCGACGAAAGCGGCAGGGTGGGTAGAGGGCAGACATGGACTTCAACAAGCTGACGCTGAAGTCGCAGGAGGCGGTCGCCGGCGCGCAGGAGCTGGCGCGCCGCGGCGGCAACCCCGAGGTCTATCCCGAACACCTGCTTCTAGCGTTGCTGGACCAGGAGTTACCGCGCGCTCTCGTCGGCGACGGTCAGGATCTGCGCGCGAAGGCCGAGGCCGATCTGCGTGCGCGCCCGAGTGTTTCCGGAACAGCGGTTCAGCCGCAGGCCTCGGCGGCGCTGGCCTCGCTGCTCGATCGCGCGCTCGACGAGTCGAAGAAGCTCGGCGACGACTTCGTCTCGGTCGAGCATCTGCTGCTCGCGCTGGACGTCGTTCCGCGCGCCGAGCTGATCCAGCGGCTCGAGCAAGTACGCGGGTCGCAGCGGGTCACCAGTCAGGATCCCGAGAGCACCTACCAGGCGCTGGAGAAGTTCGGCCGCGACCTGACCGAGCTGGCGGAGGCGGGCAAGCTCGACCCGGTGATCGGGCGCGACGACGAGATCCGCCGCGTAATGCAGGTGCTTTCGCGCCGCACCAAGAACAATCCGGTCTTGATCGGCGAGCCGGGCGTGGGCAAGACGGCGATCGCGGAGGGTCTGGCGCAGCGCATCGTCGCGGGCGACGTCCCCGAAGGGCTGAAGGGGAAGCGCGTCTGGGCGCTGGACATCGGCTCGCTACTGGCGGGTGCCAAGTACCGCGGCGAGTTCGAGGAGCGGCTGAAGGCCGTGCTGAACGAGATCAAAGCGGCCGAAGGCGAGTTGATCCTGTTCATCGACGAGCTGCATACGATCGTCGGCGCCGGCGCGGCCGAGGGAGCCGTGGACGCGGCCAACATGCTGAAGCCGATGCTGGCGCGCGGCGAGCTGCGCGCGATCGGCGCGACGACGCTCGACGAGTACCGCAAGTACATCGAGAAGGACGCCGCGCTCGAGCGCCGCTTCCAGCCGATCACCGTCGGCGAGCCCACGGTGGCCGACACTGTCGCCATCCTGCGCGGGCTCAAGGAGCGCTACGAGGCCCACCACGGCGTGCGTATCCGCGACGCCGCGCTGGTGGCCGCCGCTGTCCTCTCCGACCGCTATATCTCCGGTCGCTTCCTGCCCGACAAGGCGATCGACCTGGTCGACGAGTCCGCCTCGCGCCTGCGCATGGAGATCGACTCCTCGCCGCTCGAGCTGGACGAGGCCGACCGCCGCGTCCGCCAGCTCGAGATCGAGCTCGCCGCGATGGCCAAGGAGAAGAAGGAAGTGAAGGAGCCGCTGGAGCGCGAGCTGGTCGAGGCGAAATCCGAGCGCGACGAGCTGGCCGCCCGCTGGGCCAAGGAGAAGGAAGCACTCGATCGGATCAAGGAGATCACGCAGAAGATCGACGAGCTCTCCGGCGAAGCGGAGCGAGCCGAACGCGCCGGCGAGCTCGAGCGCGTGGCCGAGATCCGCTACGGCGAGCTGCCCGCGCTAGAGAAGGAGCGCGACGAGCGCGCCGAGGCCGAAGTCGGGCACGAGCCGATGGTCAAGGAAGAGGTCGACGAGGACGACATCGCCTCGGTCGTGGCGCGCTGGACGGGCATTCCGGTCAGCCGCCTACTCGAGGGCGAGACCGAGAAGCTGATCCACATGGAAGATCGCCTGCACGAGCGGGTGATCGGCCAGCACGAAGCCGTCGAGGCGGTGGCGAATGCGCTTCGCCGCGCCCGCTCCGGCTTGCAGGATCCCAACCGGCCGATCGGCTCCTTCGTCTTCCTCGGCCCGACCGGGGTGGGCAAGACCGAGCTGGCCCGTGCGCTGGCCGAGTTCATGTTCGACGACGAGCGCGCCATGGTCAGGCTCGACATGACCGAGTACCAGGAGCGCCACACCGTCGCCCGGCTGATCGGGGCGCCGCCCGGCTATGTCGGCTACGAGGAGGGCGGCCAGCTGACCGAGGCCGTCCGCCGCCGGCCCTACTGCGTGATCCTGCTCGACGAGATCGAGAAGGCGCACCAGGAGGTCTTTGACGTGCTGCTGCAGATTCTCGATGACGGCCGCCTGACCGACGGCCAGGGCCGCACGGTCGACTTCCGCAACACGGTCGTGATCATGACCTCCAACCTGCGCTCGGCCGGGCAATTGCGCGAGTTCTTCCGGCCTGAGCTGCTGAACCGGATCGACGAGATCATCGAGTTCAGCGAGCTGACGCGCGCGGAGATCGCCGAGATCGTCGAGCTTCAGCTCGCCCGCCTGCGCCAGCGCCTGAGCGAACGAGAGCTTTCGCTCGAGCTGACCGACGCGGCCAAAGAGGTGATCGTCGAGACCGGCTGGGATCCGTCCTTCGGCGCCCGCCCGCTCAAGCGCGCTATTCAGCGTCTGATCGAGAACCCACTCGCTCAGCACCTGCTCGCGGGCGACTTCTCAGAGGGCGACACCGTGCTGGTCGACGCCGAGAACGACGAGATCGCGTTCACCAAGGCGAAGGCGAAGAAGGCCGGGAAGGCTTAGCGGCGAGATCGACTTCGCTATGGAGCGCCCGAGGACGAGAAGCCTCCAGGAGCCTGAGACTGAGGCGCTGTGGCGGTGGAAGTAGTGTCGGGCGGGAGCGTTGTGCCGGCACAGCGCGCCTGCGTCTCTTGATACCTCCGGAGCTCGTCCGGAGAGAGAGGCGTGCTCACCTGGTCGATGATGGAGCCCTTCTTGTCGCGGGCCTCCACATGAACCACGAATCCGCCGCAGGGCAGCGCGCTGGAGAAGAAACGCATCGGAAGATCCAGCGCGGCCGGGGCCGGCACGGTGTTCGTCTCGACGACAGTGCCGCCATAGAGCTCGATACGGACAACCCGAGCCTCGTCTACGACCGGTCCGACTACGTACTCGGGCTGTGTCTGCGCCTCGTCTTCGTAAAAGGGGAGGTTCCCAACAATGCCTTGGTGGTAATCGATGGGCGTGAGAAGCGCCTCCGTCGACCAGGCCAGGTCGGGATGAAGAACTCTCATGGGCGTGCACGCCGGTGGGCTGAGACCGGGGGCCGCTGGACGCACAAAAGCGTTCACATCCAGCGACTTCTCGAACTGGATTCCGTCGCAAACATCTCCGCCCCTCGAGACGTAGGCAGCTAGAACCCAGTCGTGGCCGGACCAGTTCCCGGTCGCCACGACGCCGACATCGCCGGCGGGATCGTTGGCCTGCGGCACTTGGCCGAAGCCGGAACTCTCGTAGCCGCCTTGGGGCATCTGGGGGCCATAGATCGTTTGGTCTCCGTCCCACGGATACAACAGGCCCAGCTTGGCCCCGATGGCAAGAGCGGAGCCTATGAGCGCCATCAGCGAGACGAAGGCGATTATCAGAGTGCGGCGTGAAACCCTGCGCCTCGCACCGGTCTGCGGGGTGCCGGTTGCTCGCAGAAAACCGAGCCTGCGCTTCTCTCGCTCGGGCCGTTCGAGCGTCAGGAGTCCCTCCAGCGCGAGCACGTCCTCCCAGTCGGGATCGATCTCGCGGCGCTCGGGTACGTGACTGGAAAGGGCCTCGCGAACGGAAGAGTAATCGCGGTGTTTCATGGCGAGACCTCCTTCAGTTGCCGGCGCAACGAGGCCTGCGCCTTGTTGAGCGTCGCCCCGACCGTCCCCACCCGGACGCCAAGCACGGCGGCGATCGCCTGGTAGTCGAGATCGGCGTAGTAGCGCAGGAAGAGAGCGGTGCGCTGGCGTTCCGGGAGCGAAGCGATCAGGTCCCTCAGACCCGACGGGCGGTCTTCGACGATCCCCGAATCGGAGATCTCTTCGACGAGAGCGAGCTCGCCGTGCGCCTGTGCGCCCTTTGCGGCGTTGACGACGCAGGTCCAGACCCAGGTGGAAAGACGCGCTTCTCCGCGGAAGCTATCGAGGTTGCGGAGCGCACGGGCGAAGCCTTCCTGCACCGCGTCGAGCCCACTCTCGGGACTGCCGGCTATTGCCTCGGCGACTCGCAGGTAGCGATGAAAGCCGTCGCGGTAGAGACGCTCGATCTCTTCAGCGGTTGTCCCGGCGTCCGGATCGTTTTCGGTCGCCATCTGACTGATCACGCAGGTTAGATAGCGACCCTGGCTGATTTCTTTACTCGTCGGTGCGTTGCGTCACTAGTCGACGTCGGGCAGGTAGTCGGCCTTCCCGGTCTCGGGCGGGGCGCCGACGATCAGCACGGTGACCTCCGCGTCGCTCTCGTTGCGCAGCTGTAGGGCGGTCTCGGTGTTGACCACGCAGACCGATCCGCGCGGCAGCTCGACCCGTTCGGGCGGGTCGCCGAGGAGCATGGTTGCCGTGCCATCCAGCACGACGAACATCTCTTCCTGAACGTGCTCGAGGTGGCGCGCACCGCGGATTCCGGGCGGCAGGCGCCAGATGTTGGCGCGCATGTTGCGCAGAGCTTCGGAAAGGGGAGCGATACCGCGACTCTGGTCGCCGCGCTGCGGCGGCCGGAGCTCGAGCTCGTTGTAGCGGAAGACGGTGTAGCTCACGGGCCGGATTCTATTAGCGCGGACCGGCGAGCGGAGAGATCATCGATCTCCGGGCCCTTCCAATCCGCTGGGGTACGTAAAAACGGGATATTGGCATCACCGTTTTGTGGTCGTTTTGGAAAAAACGCGAAACGCCGCATTGCAGGAGCCGATCAACGAGTCATGGCTGCGGCGCCAGACAAAGATTTCCCGTCCGACCCGAATCTCGAAGGTCCTCTATGGCTCGGCTCGATGGCGCGGCGAGGTGTGGCCGAGGAGCACGGTGCCGGATGGAGCGAGGATGGATTTGATGGGGAGGAAGCGCGGCCAAAGTGGCTCGGGTCGGTTGCGCGGCGCGAAGGGACGCGCTGCGAAGACTCGGGCTGGGTCGATCCTGAGGAGGCCGAGCGGCCGAGGTGGCTGGGCTCGTTGGCTCGGCGGGGCGTAGCCGCTCGGTCTCTTGTCCTGATCGATATGGAAACCGAGCCGGTTTCCGAACAGAGCGCTGAGGCTCCGCAAAAATCGGACGGTCCCAGCGCACCCGCCGATCCTGTCCCCGGGCTGAAAGAGATCCTCAAACCGTCTCAGCCGGCCGACGAACTGGACGAGCGCCGCCAGCCGAAGGGCGTCGCCGGCGAGCTCGGCATGCATCTGCGCGTGGCCTAGCAACGCGGCTTTACGGAGCGGTCACTCGACGCTGTGTCGACGCTTGTGCCTGAATTGGCACGGAATCGGCATGTAAAGGCGTGTCGTTCGTCGTTTCGGGACGGTACTTTCTAACGACCCCGCGGGCGGGTGGTCCGGCGGAGGGCGAAGAGAGAATCGCTCCGCGCGAGTGTCCAGCCGGCAGCGCCGTTGCGGGGAGAAGCGGGCCCTGAAACTCCCGGAATCAGCCGGCAAATCGAGCCTTGTGTTCCAATCGTCGTCGCTGCGGGTAGCTTTCTCCCGTGATCCTTTTTGTCGGAGCGATTGGCCAGGAGCTCGCGGGTGCGCGCGACCAGGCACGCTTACTCGCCTGTGGCGTGGGGCCGGTCGAGGCCGCGATCGCCACCGCCAAGGAGATCATCAAGGAACGGCCGCGAGCGGTGATCAACGTGGGGCTGGCAGGCGCCAGGCGCGGCTCGGGCATCGGCGTGCTGGACGTCGTCGTCGGCACCGAGGCGGTCTACTGCGATCTCTTCCCGCGGTTTTCGCCGAACAGGCTCAAGCCTGACTCGACTCTGCTCGAGGCTGCGCGTAGCGCTCTTCCCGACGCCCGCTTCCTTCCGGTCGGGACGACGGCCAGCGTCGGCGGCTCGAGCGAGGTCGAGGTCGAGGCGATGGAGGGTTTCTCGGTTTTGCGAGCGGCGCAGTTGGCGGCTATCCCGGCGCTCGAGCTGCGCGTGATCTCCAACGAGGTCGAGGAGCCGAGCCGCTCCAACTGGCACATCGATGACGGTCTGTTCGTGCTGCAGGGTGCGACGCGTCGCTTGCTAGAGGCTCTGCTGTAGGAGGATCTTCTCCATACAGATGCTGCGCCGCTGCGTCGTATACGGCCCGAAGTTGGGGATGACCGCGAATCCGCTCTCCTCGTAGAGGCGAATCGCCTCGGGCTGTTCGGGGCCGGTCTCCAGGCGCAGTGTCTTGTAACCGAGCCGCCGCGCCTTCTCTTCCAGCTCGCTCATCAGCGCGCGGGCGGCTCCGCGCCGGCGCGCTCCCGGGGCGACGTACATGCGCCTGAGCTCCGCTGTCCGGTCACCCTCGCAGCGGCAAATTCCGGCGCAGCCGACCGACTTGCCGTCGACCAGGGCGACGAGGAAGCAGCCGTCAGGATCTTCGAAGACATCGGGCTCCGGCTCGGCTCCGGCGCCCTCCCAGCCGCCGTAGCGCTCGCGCAGCTCCTCGGCCTGGGCGTCGGTCAGCGGCCGCGACAGCGGACTGCCGTAGGGCTCCCGAGCGATCTGGATTTCGGCCATGGGCTCGATTGAAGCAGAGCGAGCGCTTTGCGGTACCGTCGAGGCAATGACGACGCTCCGCTTCGGCTTCTCGCCCTGCCCCAACGACACCTTTGCCTTTCATGCGCTCGTGCACGGCCTCGTCGAGGCGCCGTTCCAGATCGAGCCGGTGTTGCTGGACATCGAGGAGCTGAACCGGCGCGCACATACGGGCGAGCTGGAGCTGACCAAGCTCAGCTTCGGCGCGCTCGCCGGCGTGGGCGATCGCTACCGGCTGCTGGGCAGCGGCGCCGCGCTCGGCTTCGGCTGCGGGCCGCTGGTGGTCGCGCGTGAGCCGATCGACCTGGCTCGCGCCGCCGCGGGGCCGATCGCGGTGCCAGGCCTGCAGACGACCGCCGTCCTGCTGCTGCGCCGCTTCGCGCCGGCGCTGGGCGAGCTCGTCGAGCTCCGCTACGACCGCATCCTCGACGCGGTCGAACGGGGAGAGGTGAAGGCCGGCCTGATCATCCACGAGAGCCGCTTCACCTACGCAGGTCACGGCCTCGTGCGTGTTTGCGACCTGGGCGAGCTGTGGGAAGAAGAGACCGGGCTGCCCGTACCTCTGGCCGGTATCTGCGCCCGCTCCGATCTCGATGCGGCGACCTGCGCCGCCGCCGCGCAGGCCATTCGTGCCTCGGTCGAGTACGCCTTTGCCCATCCTGCGGTCAGCCGCGACTACGTTCGCGCCAACGCTCAGGAGCTCTCCGAAGCTGTGCGTCGAGCCCACATCGAGCTGTATGTGAACGACTCGAGCATCGATCTCGGCGAGACGGGACTGCGGGCGATCGAATCTCTGCTTCACGCGACGCGCGCGAGGCGCTAGCGTGGTGGTGAACGCTTCTCGAAAGCCGAGCGACGGGCCGGAAAACCGAAGAGAGAAGACTCGATGAGCAACGGCCAAAACGGTGTGCGCGGATTCTTCCGCAACGCGGGCTCGTTCGTGCTCGGAGGTCTCGTCGGCGCCTCGGCCGCACTGGCTACCCGCGCTCGTCGCGCGCAACGAGAAAGCTCTCCCGACGGGCTTTCGGCGTTCGACGACGCGCCTTGCCACCGAGAGGCGCGCGAGCGAAAACAGCGAGCCGTGTAGTCTCGGAGCCTATTCCGCTAAGCGCGCGGCCTGAACGGATAGGCTCTAATCTCGATGCCGATCTACGAGTACCGCTGCCCAAAGGGCCACGTCTTCGAAGTCCTCCAGCGCATGGACGCCTCTCAGCCCGAGGTCTGCGAGGTTTGCGGGGCGGGCCCGGTCGAGCGCGTCCTCCATCCCGTCGCGATCCATTTCAAGGGAACCGGCTTCTACGCAACCGACTACGGACGCGGTTCGCGGCGCCAGGTCAAGGACCCGAGCTCGGACTCGGGCGGCGAGAGCAAGAGCGGGAGCTCGAAAGAGAGCGGCAAGTCCTCCGGCGATTCGTAGCGACCGCGAGCGGGGTTTATGACCGGTGCCGGCCTTCCAGAGCCTGCAATAAGAGCAGCACGACGATCGCACCCGCCACCGCGATCAAGAACGGCCGCAGCGAGAAGCTCCAGCCGACCCTCTCTCCAAACAGGACGAGTCCGGCGAATCCGCCCACGACCGCGCCGGCGATGCCCACGGCGATCGTGACGATGCAGCCTCGCGGATGCTTCCCGGGCGTGGCGAGCTTGGCCACGGCGCCGGCAAGAAGACCGAACAGGATCCAGGCCAGGACGTTCACGGCAGCAGCGTTCCCTTGCTGCAACCGGGCGCGTACAGCGAGCTGCGCAGGTCCGGAGCATGGGGCGGCCTCGTTCCCTCGACCATCTGAATGACGGAGAAGTTGTCTTCGCTCGGGGCGATCTCCAACGCGCCGCCGAATGATTGCGAGACGCCCCCGAGCCGGCAGTGGAGAGTGTTTGAGGCGCGCAGCTTGATCCAGCCGAGCTGCATCAGCTGAGCCGCGCTCAGGTCGGTTGCCATCGGCCTCAGCAGGTCGTCGCCGAGCCAGGGAAGCTTGATCATCGTCATCGGGCTGGTGATCTTGGAGAGCACCGCCTGAACGACCTGCTGCTGGCGGGCGCCGCGCGTGACGTCCGTCTCGCTCAGGTCGAGCCTGTTCTTGCGGATGCGCGAGTAGACGAGCGCGCGGCGGCCGTTCATGTGCTGCAGGCCCTTGGCGAAGCGGTAGCCCGGCCAGGTCGCGCAGCGCGCAGCCGTAAACGGGCAGTCGAAGGGGTAGGTGACGATGGGCTTCGGCACGTTGATGTCGACACCGCCGAGCGCGTCGATCAGCTGCCGGAACTGGCTGAAATCGACGACGATGACGTGATTGACCGGTAGTCCCGTGTAGCCCGCCACCGTCTTGATCGCCAGGGACGCGCCGCCGAACTGGAAGGCCGTGTTGATGCGGTCGAGGCCGTGAGTGGGCACGTTGATGCGCAGGTCGCGCGGAATCGAGAGGTAGACGATTCGGTGCCGGGAGGGATCGGTGTGCACGATCATCATCGAGTCGGAATGCTGGATTCCCTGGCGCTCCGCCGTGTTGGCATGGTCGGTGCCGAGGACGAGGATGTTCGACGTGTTCGAGAGCATCAGCCCGTGCGTGGGAGTGAGCGCCTGTTTGGCGCCGGCGCCCAAACGCGCATTGGCCTTGTCGGCGCCGCTCGACAGCGACAGGTAGCCGGCGATCGCCCAGACGAAGATCAGCAGCAGAAGCAGGACGAAGGCGATCAGCACTCGACGTTTCCAGCCGCCGTGGCGCAGGCCGAGGCGCGGAACGCGGAAGCGATGTGAGCGAGACTCGTTCTTGCCGGCGGCGGCCGCTCCACGGTTTCCCGAGGCACCGCTCTTGCGCTTCAGCGGTACATTGCCTCTCGACCGGCCGCCGCGGTAGACACGGTAGGGCTTGTCGCCGGGAGCCATCGACGGGATATGGTAGCCGTCTGGCATGAGCGCACCGAAGGTCATCGGCATCGACGTGGGCGGGACGAAGATCCTCGCCGGCGTCATCGACGAGAACGGGAACGTGCTCGAGCGGGTTCAGATCGCCAGCCCGGCCGCATCGACCGAGGCGCTGCTCGTCGGGCTCGATCAGGTCGTAACAGAACTACTCGGCCCCGAGATCGCGGCCATCGGCTTCGGCATTCCCTCGAGCATCGATCAGCGCTCGGGCATGGTGCTCGGCACCGTCAACCTACCGCTGCAGGGGCTCTGTTTCCGCCAGCGCATGCGCGATCGCTTCGAGCTTCCCGTCGGCATCGACAACGACGCCAATGTCGCCGCGATCGCCGAGTGGAAGGCGGGCGCCGGCCGTGGCGCGAACGATCTGGTCATGCTCACGCTCGGCACCGGCGTCGGCGGCGGATTGATTCTCGGTGGCAAGCCCTATCGCGGCTCGGTAGGTGCGGGCGCCGAGCTCGGCCACATGGTCATCCTCCAGGACGGCCCTCCCTGCTACGGCAACTGCACGGGGCACGGCCATCTGGAGGCGCTGACTTCCGGTCATGCCGCGACACTCGCGGCGCGCGAGCAACTCGGGCCCGGCGTGGATGCGCGCGAGCTGGTGAAGCGCGGCAAGGCGGGTGACGAGCCGGCGCTGGCGCTTCTGCGCAAGATCGGCGAAAGCCTCGGCGCCGCATTCGGCAGCCTGGTCAACATCTTCAATCCCGAGCTGATCGTGATCGGCGGCGGATTCGCGGCGGCCGGAGAGCTGATCCTCGCTCCCGCGCGCGAGCGGATGGCGGCCGAGTCGCTTCCCAACATGGCCGAGCTGACCCGCGTCGTCCAGGCCGAGCTCGGAGCGGACGCCGGCATGATCGGCGCCGGCTTCGTCGCCTTCGAAGCGCTGGAAAACGCCGAAGCAACGCTCTAGGAAGTCCTTCGCCGGGCTCAGTGTCGCTTTCAGGAGTCGGCTCGAAAACGGCACATTCTCGTGCGCCTTTCTTCGATACCGTGCCCCGCCCCGCGGGTGGGTGGAGGGGTGGAGAGGTGGGCAAAGGCGCCCGTACTCCGAGAACTGGATCTCAAAATGGTCATCGCAACCCGAGTCGCCACGGTTCTATGCCCATTCGCTCCACTCCGGCCCGAGTGCTATCTATCGTCGAGAGTCGCGCCGACTCGATCCAGGGAGGTGAACGTTGCCGCTAGCGATCTGCGCCACGCCGATCGGAAACCTCGAAGACGTGACTCTGCGGGTTCTGAGCGAGCTTCGTGAGGCCGATCTCGTTCTCTGCGAGGACACTCGGCAGACGCGCAAGCTGCTCGTGCGCCACGGAATCGAGGCACGCACGCTCAGTTACCACGAGCACAACGAGGCGACGCGCGTGGCCGAGCTGCTGCCGCGGCTCGAGGCCGGCGAGCGGATAGCTCTCGTCTCGGATGCGGGCTTGCCGGCGATCAACGACCCCGGTGCCCGCCTTGTTCGCGCTGCGCTGGAGGCCGGTCTTCCGGTCACCGTACTGCCGGGCCCGAGCGCGGTCGAGACGGCGCTGGTTTCGAGCGGCCTGGCAGGCGAGCGCTACCAGTTCCTGGGCTATCTGCCGCGAAGCGAGAAGGCCAGGGAAGCACTCTGGCGCGAGCTTTCCCGCTGGCCGTATCCGTCCGTCGCGTTCGAATCTCCGAGGCGGCTGCCCGCGACTCTGGTCAGCCTCGCCGGCTTCGACCCCGAGCGTGAGCTCGCCGTCTGCCGTGAGCTGAGCAAGCGCTTCGAGGAGGTTGCACGCGGGAGCGCGCGCGAGCTGGCCGGCAGGTTCGAGCAGGCGCCAAAGGGCGAGATCACGCTGGTGATCGGGCCCGCCGCTGCCGAATCGGACGAGAAGGAGGAGGCTGCGACCGCCGCGGTGGCGGAATTGATCGGCGCCGGACTGCCTCGCCGCCACGCCGTCGAGCTCGTGGCAAAGCTGACCGGAGTGGCCCGAAACAGGCTCTACGGTAGCTCTCTGTAGTCAGAATTGACAACGGTCTGGCGTCTCGCTACGCTTGCCCCTGTTTACAAAACAGACAACAAAAGGGGGCTCTAGATGCGACGCACGGTCGTGCTCACACTTGCGACCGCTTTTACCGCGATGATCTTGGCCGCTCCCGCGGCGAGTTGGACCTGGCCGGCCGACGGCCAGGTGATTCGCGCTTTCTCTCTAGGCGACGACCCCTATGCCGGTGGGCAGCACCGAGGGGTCGATATCGCCGGCGACTCCGGCTCGGGTGTACGTGCGCCCGCGGCCGGAACAGTCTCCTTCGCCGGCACCGTGCCCGGGAACGGGCGCACGGTCACCATCCGCAGCGCTGACGGCTATGCGGTCACGCTGGTCGGGTTGGGCTCGATCGGAGTCGCAAAGAACGCCGTTGTGAGCGAAGGAGAAACCGTCGGAACGATCGCAGCCGCGCCCGATGACGCCACGCCCGCGAACGTTCACCTGGGCATCAGGATCGCGGCTGAGCCGGAGGGCTACATCGATCCGCTCACGCTGCTGCCCACGCGTGTGCAACAGCCGGCCGCAAGCGATCAACAGCCGGCCGCAAGCGATCAGGTCGGCGAGGAGACCGTTCCGGCCGACGCGGCTCAGAACGTTCCGGCCGGCGCGGCTCAGAACGTCCCGGCGACAAGCGACGAAGCCCAGAGCTCGAGCGAGCCGGCCGAGACGCCGGCGAGCGGCGGGCAGGCAGAAGGCTCAACCGAGGCGGATACGGCGGTTGCGTCGATCGAGCAGTTGTCACAGAGCAGGACGCCCGTGATGTCGCAGACGGTCGGTACAGCCGCCGCGACGATCGACTCCGAGGACACCACACACGAGCAACTCCGTGCGCATTTCAGCGAGTCGAGCTTGTCAGGCGGCGGCGCAGCACCGCTCCAAAAGGCTCACGCTCGGGGCAGCTCGAGCGAGCTGGGCACTATCGCCGCCGCGAGCACGGACCGACTCAAGCAACACGAAAACGTAAGCACGAAACGCTCCAGCTCGGCATCGACCGGAGCCGGTTCACCGGCTCTCGCTCGGTCACACTCGGTCGGTTCTCGCTGGATCGGCCTGTCGGCTCTGCTCGCTCTGCTGCTTGGAGCGGCGGGTGGATCGGTTCTCGTTGCCGTCCGCGTCCACGGCTCTCGCCGGTCGCCTCGTATGATGTTGAGTCGCGAAGGAGAAGCAGCAGACGATGAGCGAGAGCAAGAGACAGAAGATCCTGGTTGCAGTGGCCTGGCCGTACGCCAGCGGCCCGCGTCACATTGGGCACGTAGCCGGGTTCGGCGTCCCGTCGGACATCTTCGCTCGCTATCACAGGCTCAAAGGCAACGATGTCCTGATGGTGAGCGGCACCGACGAGCACGGGACGCCCGTCATGGTCGCGGCCGAGAAAGAAGGGCTCTCATCGCGTGAGCTGGCCGACCGCTACAACGAGGTCATCCGTGAAGACCTCAGGCGCCTCGGCCTCTCCTACGACATCTTCACGCGCACGACGACCCAGAACCATTACCGAGTCGTGCGCGACGTCTTCCGCACGCTGCACGAGAAGGGCTTCATCGTCGAGCACACGGCGATGGGCGCCTTCTCGTCCAGCAGCGGGCATACGCTGCCCGATCGCTACATCGAAGGCACCTGTCCGCATTGCGGTTACAGCGAAGCGCGGGGCGATCAATGCGACAACTGCGGCCGCCAGCTCGATCCGATCGACCTCGGTGATCCGCGCTCGCGCATCGACGGCACCACGCCGGTGTTCAAGGAAACGAGCCACCTCTTCCTCGATCTGCCGGCCTTCGCCGATGCGCTGCGGGAGTGGATAGATCGTCAGCCGCACTGGCGCACGAATGTCCGCCGCTTCTCGCTCAATCTGCTCGATGAGCTGATTCCGCGCGCGATCACGCGCGACCTCGACTGGGGCGTACCGGTTCCGGTCGACGGCTTCGACGGAGAGGACTCCGGAAAGCGCATCTACGTCTGGTTCGATGCCGTGATCGGCTATCTCTCTTCGACCGTGGAGTGGGCGGCGGAGCGCGGAACTCCCGATGCCTGGCGCGACTGGTGGCAGAACCCCGACTCGCGCCACTACTACTTCATGGGCAAGGACAACATCGTCTTCCACACGGTGATCTGGCCGAGCATGCTGCTCGGCTACGGCGAGGGCGGCGAGATCGGCGCAGGGAAGGGAAAGCTGGAGCTTCCCTACGACGTCGTCGCGAGCGAGTTTCTGACCATGGAGGGGCGCAAGTTCTCCTCCAGCCGAGGCGTGGTCATCTACGTCAAGGACTTCCTGGAGCGCTACGACGCCGACGCGCTGCGCTACTTCCTCACCGTCGCCGGCCCCGAGAGCCAGGACACCGACTTCACCTGGTCGGAGTTCGTACGCAGGAACAACGACGAGCTGGTCGCCACCTGGGGCAATCTCGTCAATCGCACGCTCAAGAACGTTCATCGCCACTTCGGCGAGGTTCCCGCGCCCGGGCCGCTGAGCGAGGCCGACGAGCAGGTGCTAGCGGCGATCGAGGCGGGCTTCGACTCGGTGGGCGCCGAGATCGAGGCGGCCCGCTTTAAGGCCGGGCTGATCGAGGCCATGCGCCTGGCCGGGCTGGCCAACCAGTACGTCAGCGAGCAGGCGCCGTGGAAGCTGATCGAGTCGGACCCGGAGCGGGCTGCGACGATCCTCTATGTGGCCCTCCGCTGCGTCGACAACCTGAAGTTGCTCTTCGCACCTTTCGTTCCCTTCTCCTCGCAGGCTCTGCACGAGCTGCTCGGCTACAGCGACGACATCGCGGGAAAGCTCGAGTTCGTCGAGCACCACGAAGAGGGCGACTCGCACCTCGTTCTGACCGGCGACTACGAGGCTCTGCGCGGGCGCTGGCAGGTAAGCCGGCTCCCGGTTGGGCAGAAGCTGCTCGAGCCGCGACCACTGTTTCGCAAGCTCGACCCCGAGGCCGTGGTGGCCGACGAGCTGAAGCGGATGGAGGAAGAGGCGGGCGCGTGATCGACGCGCACGCGCATCTCGACGCGTGCGAGCCTTCCGCTGAAGAGCTAATCCGGCGGGCGCGCGCCGCGGGAGTTGAGACGGTGCTCAGCGTAGGCACCAGCATCGATTCCTGCCGCGAAACGATCGCGATTGCCGAGCGCCACGAAGGGGTCTTCGCCATCCTCGGCGTTCATCCGCACGAGGCTGCCGGCGCGGACGCCGGGCGCCTCGGCGAGCTCGAGGCGCTTCTCGCCTCGCCGCGCGCGGTCGCGCTGGGTGAGATAGGCCTCGACTACTTCCGCGATCGCGCTCCCCGCCCGGCCCAGCGGGAGCTCTTCGCCGCCCAGCTCGAGCTTGCCGCCCGCCTGGCCAAGCCGGTAGTCATTCACACCCGCGAAGCCGACGACGACACGCCGGCGGTGCTCGAGGACTTTCCCGGAACGATCGTCCTGCACTGCTTCTCCTCGCCGGCGCTTCTTCCCTGGGCGCTCGAGCGCGACTGCTTCATCTCGTTCGCGGGCAACATCACATATCCGAGCGCGGGCGAGTTGCGAGCCGCGGCGCGCCTCGTTCCGCCCGAGCGCCTGCTCGTCGAGACCGACTGCCCTTTCCTTGCGCCGCAGCCCCAGCGCGGCCGCCCGAACGAGCCCGCTTTCATCGTCCACACGGTCGCAGCCTTGGCGGAATTACTCGCCGAGCCGGTCGCCGAACTCGCCGAGCGAACAGCTGCCAATTCCCGAGCGGCCTTCCGTCTGCCATGACGGGGGCGCGTTTCACCGCCAAGAAGCGGCTCGGTCAGCATTTTCTCGTCGACGAGAACCTGCTCGGAGTGATCGGGCGCCTGGCCGAACTGAGCCCGGACGACCGTGTGCTCGAGATCGGCCCCGGGCTTGGCGTTCTCACGGCCTATCTGGCCAAGCACGTCGCGCACGTTGACGCCGTCGAGCTCGACCGCCAGCTCGAGCCGCGGCTGCGCGAACGGCTCGTGGGGCGCGAAAACGTCTCGCTGCATTTCGGCGACGCGCTGGCGCTCGACCTGGCGCGGCTTGCGCCGGCGGCAACGAAGCTGGTGGCGAATTTGCCCTACAACATCGCCACGCCGCTCATCGTCGAGTCGCTGGACGGTCTGCCGCAGATCGAATTGTGGTGCGTGATGGTGCAGCGCGAAGTGGCGGACAGGCTGTTCGCGTCGCCGAAGAGCAAGGCCTACGGAGCCGTCTCGGTGCTCGTGCAGCTGGCGAGCGAGAAGATCGGCTTCCATCCCGTCTCGCGCGAAGTCTTTCGGCCGCGGCCGCGGGTCGAATCGGCGCTTGTCGCCTTCGAGCGCAGGCCGCTGCCCGAGGGCTTCGCGCGAATCAAGCGCCTCGTCGTTGCGGCCTTTGCGCATCGCCGCAAAACGCTGGCCAACTCGCTTGCCATCTCCGGCCTCGTCGCGAGGGAAAAGGCCGAGGCGATACTCGAACGGGCCGGGCACGACCCGCGGATTCGCGCCGAAGCGCTCACGCCGCCCGAGTTTGCCGCTCTTGCCGAGGTTCTGCTGTGACTGTCGCTTTCGCTCCGGCCAAGCTCAATCTGGCGCTGGTCGTCGGTTCGCTGCAAAAGAACGGAAAGCACGAGCTGGCGACCGTTTTCCAGCGCATCGCGCTCGCCGACAGGATCGAGCTCGAGCCGGCGCCAGCGCTCGAGATTGCGGGCTTCGACGGCGACACGATCGTTCGCTCGAGCCTCGAGGCGCTGGCAAAGCGGGCTCGCGTAGATCCCTGCTGGCGAGTCTCGATCGAGAAGAAGGTGCCCGTCGCCGCCGGGCTCGGCGGCGGCTCGAGCGACGCGGCGAGCGCGCTACGCCTCGCCAATGCGATGCTCGAAACGCCGCTCTCTTCCGCCGAGCTGATCGAGCTCGCGCGCCCGCTGGGCGCGGACATTCCCTTCTTCCTCCTGCAAGGCCCGCAATTCGGCGCGGGCGACGGTAGCGAGCTTCGTTCGCTCTCGCTGCCGCAGGACTTCAGCGTTCTCCTCGTGCTGCCGGTCGGTGTTGTCAAGTCCTCGACCGGCGAGGTCTACCGCGCCTTCGACGAGCGGCGCGGCGAATTGGGTTTCGCCGAGCGCCGCGCCGCCCTACTCGCCGCGATCGAATCGCCGCGGCGAGCCACCGATCTTGCTCTCCTTCCGGCGAACGATCTGGCCTTCTCGTCGCTCGGCGCGAGTCTGCTCGAGCTCGGGGCTTTCCGCGCCGACGTCAGCGGCGCCGGCCCGGCCGTTTACGCTCTCTTCGAGCGGCGGGAGATCGCCGAACGGGCGGCAGAGGCGATGGCCGGTCAGGGCGAAGTCTGGCTCACCGAGCCCACCTGGTAGCGTTCGGCCATGCTGCGAGAAGGGCCGCCGACAGTCGACCACGGAAGCTCGCAAGTCGAGCGTTTTCTGGCCGCGAATCGATACAAGCTGATCCTGAGCTTGGTCATCGTCGAGGCGCTTTTCGTCGCCGTCGGCGCACTCAGCTTCTGGATCGCAATCGTGGTCGCCGGTTGCCTGCTCGTGCTCTACCTGCTCTTTCGCCAAGAGCTGTCGGGGACGTCGCGGGAGCTGGCCTGGATCGTGGCCGCCTCGCAGGCGCTCGGCGTGCTGGTGTTCGTGCTCGTGCTGGTGACGGCGGCGCTGGTCGTGGTCGCGGTCGTCGTGCTCGCGATCGTGGTGCTGGCCTCGCTGTTCGCCGAGCGGCGCTGAGGGGTTGACCGGGCTTTCCACCCGGCTCGCGTGGGAGTCCCGCCGCGCCACGAGCGGTACTCTTCGGGCGAAGCAGCGTTGGGGCGTGGCCAAGTGGTAAGGCAACGGGTTTTGGTCCCGTGACCCCAGGTTCGAATCCTGGCGCCCCAGATACTCCGCGAAAAGTCCGCCGGCAAGGCCGGCTAAGACTTTTCGCGGTATGACCTCTGTGTACGAGGCACCGCGACTTCGTCGCGAGTGCCTCGTCTGCTCCTACAAGCGTGCTTGGCTAACCGTGGTCGTGGCCAGTGTCCGAGACGGACCGAGCCGGAGGATGGCGTTTGTGGGCCGCGTCCGCCATGTCGGTCGCGGCGGCCAGAAGCGAAGGCGCTTTCCGCCGACGAAAACCGCCAGATTTACATTGGTTTAGGTGCGCTCGGCTAGCCGTGGCGGCCGTTTTCTCGGCAGCGCAGGCGCGCCTTCGGCGAAAAAGGCAGAATAGGCGCGTGAACCGGCGGGTCGGATAAGACGGGCGCGATGACTGGTCACAACAAACTCGGAGCGGTCGTCATGGCCGCGGGGCTCGGGACGCGGATGAAGTCGGCGTTGCCGAAGCATTTACATCCGATTCTCGGTCGGCGGATGGTCGATTGGGTACTGACGGCGGCGCAGGAGCTCGAGCTCGGACGAGTCGTTGTCGTCGCGTCATCGACCACTGCGGGCGTTTTCCCGGGCCTCGATGTGGCCGTTCAAGAGCGACCGCTCGGCACAGGCGATGCCGTGCGCTCGGCGCGCGAGCTGCTGGAAGGGCGCGCCGACGAGATCCTCGTCCTTTCGGGAGACACGCCGCTGCTCACCTCCGCGCTACTGAGGAAGCTGGTCGAAACCCACCGGCAAGAGAAGGCCAGCGCGACAGTGCTCACCTTTTGCCCCGAGGACGTTCGCAGCTACGGGCGCGTGCTCCGCGACGAGAAGGGTCGCGTCAGCGCCATCGTCGAAGCCGGCGATGCCTCGCCCGAAGAGCTCGCGGTGGGCGAGGTCAATTCCTCCATCTACGTCTTTCAGGCCGAAAAGCTCTGGCCAGCGCTGGAGCAGCTCGAGCCTGCCAACGCACAGGGCGAGCTCTACCTCACCGACGCGATTCTCTGGCTCGTCTCTCAGGGCGAGCCGGTCAGCGCCTGCATTGCCGAGGATCCCGTCGAGACCGAGGGTGTCAACACGAGAGCCGAGATGGCGGCCGCCGCGGCCATCCTGCGCGACCGGATCAACGCGGCGCACATGGCGGCCGGCGTCACGATCGTCGATCCGGGGTCGACCTGGATCGAGCCTGGGGTGGAGCTCGAGTGCGATTCCACCATTCATCCCTTCTGCACGCTCAGGGGCCACAGCCGTGTGCGTAGCGGCGCCGAGATCGGGCCCCAGGTCGTCGCCATCGACGCCGAGATCGGCGCGAACGTGATGGTCGGCCCGTTCTGCTACCTGCGCCCGGGAACGGTGCTGGAGGCGGGCTCAAAGGCCGGTACGTTCGTCGAGATCAAGAACTCCCATCTAGGAGAAGGAGCGAAGGTGCCGCATCTCTCCTACATCGGCGACAGCGAGATTGGCGCCGGAGCAAACATCGCGGCCGGCGCGATCACGGCCAACTACCGGCCCGAGCTAGGGCCGGGGAAGCAGAAGACGAAGATCGGACGCAACGTTCGCACCGGTGTGCACAACTCGTTCGTGCCCCCGGTCGAGGTCGGGGATGGTGCGGTTATCGCGGCAGGTTCGGTGATCACAGACGACGTTCCGCCCGGCGCACTTGCCATCGCGCGTGCGCGGCAGCTGAACAAGGAGGACTACGCTAGTGAGCCAGACGGCGACTGACGACGCTCAGGTGGAGGATCTCGAGGGGGCCATGACGACCGATCCCCAACCGGAACAACGCTGGATCGAGCGCGGCCCGTCGAAGCGGCTGATGCTCTTCTCCGGTCGCTCGCACCCTGTGCTGGCGCAGCACATCGCCGACAAGCTCGGCATCGAGCTCGGCGCCGTCGAGCTCGAGACATTCGCCAACGGCGAGACCTACTGCCACTACAAGGAGTCGATTCGCGGCAGCGACGTCTTCCTGGTGCAGACGGGCTGCCCTCCTGTCGACCGCAACCTGATGGAGCTGCTCTTGATGGCGCAGGCGGCCAAGCTCGCCTCCGCCAAGCGCATCACCGCTGTCATGCCCTGGTTCCCGTACTCGCGCCAGGAAAAGAAGTCCGCGCCCAGGGAGCCGATCTCGGCCAAGCTGGTGGCCGACTTCCTCCAGGGCGCCGGAGTCGACCGTGTCCTGACGATGGATCTGCACGCAGGTCAGATTCAGGGCTTCTTCGACATCCCGGTCGATCACATGACCGCGCTGCCGCTCTTCGCCCAGTACTTCCGCGACAAGGGCCTTTCGGGCGAGAACGTGGTCTCGGTCTCACCGGATCCCGGTCGGGCCAAGATGGCGCGTAAGTTCGGACAGATGCTCGCGTGCGACATGGCGGTGATGAACAAGACCCGGCCGGCGCACGATCAGGCCGCGATCAGCCAGGTGATCGGCGACGTCAAGGACAAGGTCGCACTGATGGGCGACGACATGATCGTCACCGGCGGCACGCTCATCGCCGCCGCCGATGCGCTCAAGAAGGCAGGGGCGGTCAGCGTGCACGTCTTCGCCACGCACGGGCATTTCGCCGGTAGCGCGATGGAGAAGCTGGCCGGCGCGGACATCGCCGAGATCGTGGTCACCGACACCGTGCCGATCGACCCGCTCAACCAGCCCGACACGTTCACGGTGCTGCCGATCTCGGGACTACTCGCCGAGACGATCCTCAGCGTCTTCACCGACGGCTCGGTCTCGGCCATCTTCGCCGGCGAGAACCAGCTCTTCTAAGCGAGTCTCGCGACCGCCAAAGTCCGGGAGTTCGGGCGTCGATCAGATCGCGGCGAGTTTGCTATTCAGACTCCGAGGGGATGCTCGGGACATGAGCCGATCATTCCGTATGCCAAGTTTGCTCGTCGTCGCCTATGTCGTCGTGGGCCTGATCGTTGCCGAGCGCCACCACTACTTCAGCAATCTGGGCACGATCAAGCGGCTCGCCTCCGCCGTGCTCGCCGTCCTCTTGTGGTGGCTGATCTTGCTCGGCATCAATCTCCACATCAAGTAGCAGACCTCCCACGTGGTGGGTCCGCGGCCGCGATTCAATCGCGCACTCAGGGAGCTTTTGATCCCTCGAAGAGGCTTGTGACAGTGCCGGTCTAATACTCTTACGGGCGGCACTTCGCGAGTTCTCCGGAAAGGCGGCAGAATAGGGCCATGAAAATCCTCGTTGTGGATGACGAGCAGCCCTTGCGCGAGGCGCTCGAACGGGCGCTCAAGGTCGAGCGCTACGAGGTTGAGACGCTCGAGAACGGCGCCCTGGCGCTGGAGAGGATGAAAACCGGCAGCAACGAGATCGACGCCGTTGTGCTGGACGTGCTGATGCCCGGTATCGACGGGCTCGAGGTCTGCCGGCGTCTGCGCGCCTCCGGCGACAAGACGCCGGTGCTGATGCTGACCGCCCGGATCGAGGTCGAGGACCGGGTTGCCGGGCTCGATGCCGGCGCCGACGATTACGTCACCAAGCCCTTTGATCTCGAGGAGTTGCTGGCACGCCTGCGCGCGCTCCTGCGCCGCGCCGGCAGTCCGAGCGACCAGGTGCTGCGCTTCGCCGATCTCGTCCTCGATCCGGTTGCTCACGAGGTGCGCCGCGCTGACCGCTTGATCGAAGTCACCCGCACCGAGTTCCTGCTGCTCGAGCTGTTCCTCCTCAATCCGCGCCAGGTGCTTTCGCGCTCGATCATCTTCGAGCGGGTCTGGGGGTACGACTTCGGGCCCAGCTCCAACTCGCTCGAGGTCTACATCGGCTACCTGCGGCGCAAGACGGAATCCGGAGGCGAGCCCCGCCTGATTCACACCGTGCGCGGCGTCGGCTACATCCTCCGCGAATCAGCCTAGAGTCTTGCCATGAGCTTTCGCCTGCGCCTGATCATCATGTCGGCGCTTGCCGTAGCCGCGGCGATCGCGCTGACTTCTGGGACGGTCTACTTCCTGGTGAACAACCAGCTGATCAAGGAGGTCGATCGCTCGTTACAGGATCGCGCCGCCCAGGCGACCACGATCCCGCACATCAGCGGCGGCGGCCCGCCCCCATGCTTCGTGAGCGTCAACTCGCATCTAGTGGCTCTACTCGGAGGCTACTTCCAGGAGATCGACAAGAGCGGAAAAGCCAGCCCCCTACCGAGCAAGAGCACTCGTATTCCGGTCACAGTACAGGAGAGAAAGGTCGCGACGGACAAAAGGCCCGGGCAGCTTGCCCGCTACGACTACGCGACCGTGAAAGGTCAACGGGTCCGGGTTTTCACCTCCCCGATCGATCCCACCGATCCCAACTGCGGGGCACTACAGGTCGCCCGCCCGCTGGCCTCTTTGGACCGGACTCTGCGGCAGCTGGCGGTCGAGTTGTTCGTCCTCGGTCTGAGTGGGATCGGACTGGCTGCCATTCTCGGCTGGGTGATCGCCGGCGCTGCCATGCGACCTGTTCGCCACATGACGCAGACCAGCGAGCACGTGGCTCGAACACGGGACCTGTCTCGTCGTATCGAGATGCGCGGTCACGACGAGCTCGCGCGTCTGGCGAAATCCTTCAACACCATGCTCGAGGCTCTCGAGTTCTCGCTGCGCTCGCAGCGTCAGCTCGTTGCCGACGCCTCGCACGAGCTAAGGACTCCGCTGACGACCGCGAAGACGAACGTCGACGTGTTGCGGCGAACCGAGCTTCCGAAGGAAGAGCGGGACTTGATCCTGCACGACGTCAGCCAGCAAATTGACGAGCTGGCTGTGCTCGTGACCGACATCGTCGATCTTGCCCGCGGGGTCGAGCCCAATCTGGAGATCGAAGACGTGCGCCTCGATCTGCTCGTCGAGCAGACGGTTGCGCGCGCGCGCCGGCTTTCCCCCAGGAGCACGTTCACACTCGAGCTCGAGCCGTGCCTCGTTCGCGGCGTTCCGAGCAGGCTCGAGCGCGCGGTCGCGAACCTGCTCGACAACGCCTGCAAGTGGAGCCCGCCCGACACGCCTATCGAGGTGAAGGTGAGCCAGGGCACGGTGAGTGTTCGCGATCACGGGCAGGGCATCGAAGACGCCGATCTGCCGCTGGTCTTCGACCGTTTCTATCGCGCGTCGTCGGCCAGGGCGCTTCCGGGCACCGGGCTCGGGCTGGCGATCGTCCGTCAAGTGGCCGAGTCGAACGGCGGCCGCGTATCGGTCGAGCGTCCGAGCGACGGCGGGGCGTTGTTGCGCATCGAGCTGCCGGTCATCGACGAAGGCTGATCCTCCGCCGGCGCCTTTAGCGGTTCTTCATCTTCGCGTGTTTCCATCCTCGCCATGAGGAGCGTGTTGCTTGCCAGGCGTGTGTTTGGCAGCCGGCGCGGCCGCCGGCTCTTTCTGCTCGCGCTCGGCTCTGTGCTCGTCGCCCTAGGGGCGCTCGAGCAGTCCGCCCTCTCGCGCAGCCGGGTTCTTCCGTACCAGGACGCGTCGCTACCGGCGGCGAGTCGCGCTGACGACCTGCTCGCGCGGATGACGGTGGCCGAGAAGGTCGGCCAGCTCGCCCAGGTGTCCGTCACTCGGTTGAAGACCGATGCGAACGTGGACAGAGTCTTCGCCCAGGAAGGAGTCGGATCGATTTTAAGCGGCGGCGGCGAGCTGCCGGGCGCGCAGAACACTCCTCGCTCCTGGGCAACCGGAATCAACCAGATTCAGAAGGCGGCACTTGATCGCTCGCGGCTGCAGATACCGATTCTCTACGGCGCGGACGCCCTGCACGGGCTCTCGCCGGTGCTGGGCGCTGTGATCTTCCCCCATCAGCTCGGGCTGGCGGCGACGCGCGATCCGGGGCTCGTCAGGCAAACGACGGCAGTAACCTCGCGCGGCGCAAAGGCGCTCGGAATTCGCTGGGTCTTCGGACCGGTCGCCGACGTGTCCCGCGACCTGCGCTGGGGCCGTTACTACGAGACCTTCGGCGAGGATCCGAAAATGGCCTCGGAGCTCGTCGCAGCGTCGGTGCAAGGGCTCCAGGGAAACCGTCCGGATGACCTCGTCGTCGCCGCTACCGCAAAGCATTTCATCGGCTATTCGCAACCCCAAGACGGCCGCGACCGGTTCCCGGTGACGCTACCCGCCGAGACGCTGAAGAACTGGTTCGTTCCGTCCTTCCAGGCGGCTGTGAATGCGGGCGCGGCCACCGTCATGACCCAACACGGCGCGGTCAACGGCACGCCGGTTGTCGCGTCGCATGCGCTTTCAACCGACCTGCTGCGCGGCACGATGGGCTTCGCGGGCGTGCTCATTTCCGATTGGGGCGACGTGAGCGACCTTTATTGCCCGGGGGGTACTCCGCCCAACCCCAAATTCAGCTGTGTTGCCACTAGCCCGGAAGACGCCGTGCGGCGCGCGGTCAACGCCGGCGTCGACGTCACGATGATTCCCTACGACTCGGCTCAGTTCACTAGCGCTCTGAAAGACCTCGTCCAAAGCGGCGCGGTCTCGCAGAGCCGCCTCGACGAGGCGGTCAGGCGCGTGCTGGTGTTGAAGTTCCGCCTCGGCCTGTTCGAGCATCCCTATGTGGACGCCGGTAAGGCCCAGGCCGGCGCGGTAGCCGCGAGCGATCGCAAGCTCGCTCGCAAGGCCGTAGACGAGTCACTGACACTGCTCAAGAACCGCGGTCACCTGCTTCCGCTGAAAAAGCGCGGCGGCCCGATTCTGGTTGTCGGACCGGCGGCGACGAGCGTCTCTCGGCAGATGGGCGGCTGGACGATCGGCTGGCAGGGGATTCCGGCGGGCGTGAGTCCGCCTGCGGTCACCGTCCTTCAGGGCATCGGCGAGGCAGTCGGTCCTCGCAATGTGCTGACCGCGAACTGGCTCAGCCAGGCGGACGTCCGCGCAAAGGCGAAGAAGGCAAGCGCCATCGTTGTCGCGATCGGCGAGCCGGCGTACGCGGAGTGGTACGGCGATACCTCGACTGCAGCGCTCGCGCCCGATCAGGTGCGGCTGGTCGAAGCGGCCGAGGCAAGCGGCAAGCCGGTCGTGCTGGTGCTCGTAGCCGGTCGGCCGCTGATGATCAGCGCCCTGGTCAAGAAGGCAAATGCATTGTTGATGGCCTACCTTCCGGGCACCGAGGCGGGGCACGGCGTCGCCGACGTTCTTTTCGGTCGCGTGTCGCCGCACGGCAAGCTGCCTGTGAGCTGGCCGGCATCGATCAAAGACGTGCCGATGGTGAAGGGAATGCGCCTGAGGGACGGTAAGCGCGCAAAGCCGCTCTTCGCCTATGGGGCCGGCCTGAGCTATTAGGAACTCCTTTCGAAACGAAGCACTCCGCCGCCTGGCCGCGCTCGGCGGCGCGAGGACGTTGTCCTCGGTCGCATCCGTAGCTTCCAGCTACGAACCCGACACTGCGTCCTAGTCTCGCATCCACCGATCGCACCCAATCGACGGGTCTTCATTCCGAAATGAGCTCCGAGGAAATCTTTCGAAACGAAGCACTCCATCGCCTTATCAGGCGCGCGATGCGTCCAGGTCGCTACACTTCGGCGCCGTGGCTGCTGAGAGAGTAAAGCTCCAAGTTCAAGAACGATCCGAGCGCGGTAGCGCTGCCAACCGGCGCCTGCGCCGGCAAGGCCTCGTTCCCGGCGTCCTCTACGGAAGCGCCTTCGAGGCGCGCCCGTTCGCCGTGCCCGAAGCCGATCTCCGCCACGCCTTGACCGGCGAGCACGGGAGTCACGCGATTCTCGATGTCGTCGTGGGCGAGGAGAAGAAACCGCACTCGGCGATTCTCAAGGACTATCAGCGCCATCCCGTTCGCGGCGATCTACTGCATGTCGATCTCCACGTCATCCGCCTCGATCAGGCGATTCAGTCCAACGTCCTCCTGGTGCTGGTCGGCGAAGCGCCGGGCGCCAAAGCCGGTGGAGTTGTCACTCCGTCGGCGCGCGAGCTCCTCGTCGAGGCGCTGCCGACTCAGGTGCCCGACCAGATCGAACTCGACGTCAGCTCGCTCGAGATCGGCGATCTACTTCACCTCTCTGATCTGACTCCGCCCGAAGGCGTCGTCTTCCTCGACGATGCCGACACGCTGCTCGTCAGCGTCACGCTTCCGTCTCTCGTCGTCGAAGAGGTCGAGGAGGAAGTCGAGGGCGAAGAGGGCGAGGAAGAGGCCGCCGAGGGCGAGGGCCCGGCGGACGAGGCCGAGGCTCCCTCCGAATAGATGGGCTGGTTTCGTCGAGACAAGCCCGTCTCGACGCTGGATCTGCTCGTCGCCGGCTTGGGCAACCCCGGGCGGGAGTACGCTCGCAATCGCCACAACATCGGTTTCATGGTCGTCGAGGAGCTGGCTCGGCGCCACGACACCAGTTTCAGGGCCAAGTTTCACGGCCGGCTGGCCGAGCTGAGGCTGGAGGGAAACCGCGTCGCGCTGCTCGCGCCGGAGACCTTCATGAACGAGTCCGGCCGCTCGCTGGCTGCCGCGGCCCGCTACTTCAAGCTGCAGCCCGAGCAGCTGCTCGTCGTGCACGACGATGTCGACCTGGAGCCCGGTCGCCTGCAGTTGCGCATGGGGGGCGGTCTCGCAGGGCACAACGGCCTGCGCTCGATCGCCGCCGCGCTAGCAACGAAGGAGTTCCTGCGCCTGCGCGTGGGCGTCGGTCGCCCCGGTCGCGGTGATCGTAGGACGGTGGCCGACTTCGTACTCTCCAACTTCGATTCCGGCACCGACGTGGAGGCGATCGTCTCCCGCGCCGCCGACGCCGTCGAGCTGCTTGCGGGCGAGGGTCTCGATACCGCGCAAGCCCGCTTCAACGAGCGCGATTCAGCCGATCGGGAGTAAAACGGCGCGGGCTACACTGCCGCTTGCGGGACGAAAGTCCCGCTGAAACTATGGACCGCCCAGTTCTTCACGCCTTCGTACGCGAGCTTGTGGGCCACGAGCGCCTCGCGAGCCTGGCTGCCGCACTCCCGGCCTGCGCGCGCGTGTCCGAGCCGGCGCTACCGCTGCTCGTCAGCGCTCTGCACGAACGGCTCGAGCGGGCGCTGGCCGTCCTCGTCGCCGACGACGAGGACGCGCGCAATCTCGCCGAGGCGGCCGGCTGGTTTCTGGGCGAAGACACCGTCGCCTTCCTGCCCAGTCGCGGCGTGCGTTGGGATTCGGGGCTCGTGCCGGCCGCCCACCTGATCGGCGAGCGAGCACGGGCGCTCGAAGTACTGGCGGCGGGCGGGCTCGTCTTCGTCTCGGCCACGGCTTTCGCGGAGGGAATGCCGGCACCGCAGCTCCGGCCAGAGGCGATTCGGTTGCGCGCCGGCGACTCGAGGAGCCTGGAGGAGATCGCATTGGATCTCGCCGGCGCGGGTTACGAACGGGTCGAGCGGGCGGAGGAGCGAGGCCAGTTCGCCGTTCGCGGCGGCCTCGTCGACGTCTTTCCGGCGAGCGGCCGCGACCCCCTGCGCATCGAGCTCTTCGGTGACGAGATCGAGCAGATGCGCGCCTTCTCGCCCTTCACGCAGCGGACGCTGCACGAGGTCGACGAGGTGCTCGTCCAGCCCGCCGCCGAGTGGCGAATCGATCTCGTCCCGTCGCTGGAGGAGGAGGGAGAAGTGCCCGCACTTCCCGCGCCGCTGGTCTCGCCGCTCGCCTCGGCGCCCGATCTCGTTTGGCAGCGCGAAGAGGTCGAGCGGGTCTGGCGCGAAGAGCTCGAGATCGATCCTCTGCCGCTGGAGGGCGTGAGTGAGCTGGACCCGTTTCCACACGGGCAGCCCTTCTCGTTCGAGGCGCAACGTCCGGCCATCGCCGCACGCGGCCTAAGCGAGGCCGAGCGAGATCTCGGTTCGTTCGTGCGCTCCGGCCAGCGCGTCGTCGTCGCCTTCGCGCATCGGGGTGAGGCGCTGCGCACGGGCGGCCGCCTGCGCTCGCTTGCGGCGCCGCTGCTCGAGCAGGGAGACGAGCTCGCGCGAGAGGGAGATTTGCGTTTCGCGGTTTCGCCCGCCCGGCGCGGGCTGGTTTGGCGGGAGCTCGGTCTCGTTCTCCTTCCGGCGAGCCAGGTCTTCCGCAAGCGACCGCCCAGGGCGGCGCCGCGGATCGGGCGCGCGCTGCAATCCTTCTCCGATCTGCGCCCGGGCGACTACGTCGTGCACGAAGACCAGGGCGTCGGCAGGTTGATCGCCTTCGAGACCAAGAAGGTCGCCGGGGTTACGCGCGACTACCTGCTGCTCGCCTTCAAGGGCGACGATCGTCTCTACGTTCCACACGAGCAGATCGCCAAGGTCTCGCGCTACATCGGCGCCGACGGCAAGGCGCCCGCCCTCTCCAAGCTCGGCGGCAAGGCCTGGCAGCTGCTCAAGTCGCGCGCGCGGGTCAACGTGCACGAGCTGGCCGGCGAGCTGCTCTCGCTCTACGCCCAGCGCCAGCAGGTGGAGGGAGTCGCATACAACCTCGAGCAGCCCTGGCTGGAGCAGCTGGAGGCCAGCTTCCCGTACCGCGAGACGGACGATCAGGAGCGGGCGATCGAGGCGGTCAAGGAGGATCTGGAGGCGCCGCGCCCGATGGACCGGCTGATCTGCGGCGACGTGGGCTTCGGCAAGACCGAGATCGCCGTTCGCGCCGCCTTCGCCGTGACGCTGAACGGCCGCCAGGCGCTTGTGCTGGCGCCGACCACGGTGCTCGCCGAGCAGCACTGGAACACCTTTCGCGAGCGCTACCGCGACTTTCCGTTGCGGGTGGAGATGGTCTCCCGCTTCCGCAAGCCCGCCGAAACGAAGCGAATCCTGGCCGACTTCCGCGAGGGCAAGATCGACGTTCTGATCGGTACGCACCGGGTTCTGTCGCGCGACGTGGTCGCCAAGGATCTCGGCCTGGTGGTGCTCGACGAGGAGCAGCGCTTCGGGGTTGCTCAGAAGGAGCTCCTGCGCTCGCTGAGGCTGGAGGTGGACGTGCTCACGCTCAGCGCCACCCCGATTCCGCGCACTCTGCACATGTCGCTCGCGGGCCTGCGCGACATCTCGACGATCGAGACGCCGCCTGAGGGACGCCAGCCGATTCGCACCTACGTCGGCGCCTATGACGAAGAGCTGATCAAGAGCGCTCTCGAGCGTGAGCATGCGCGCGGCGGCCAGTCCTTCTACCTGCACAACCGCGTCGAGACGATCGAGGAGACGGCGGAGCACCTGCGCCAGCTCTGCCCCGGGCTCAGCATGTCGGTCGCTCACGGCAAGATGCGCGAGCGCCAGCTCGAAGAGCGGGTGCTCGGCTTCCTGCATGGCGAGGCCGACGTCCTCGTCGCCACGACGATCATCGAGTCGGGGCTCGACATCCCGCGGGCGAACACGTTGATAGTCGAGCGTGCCGACGCCCTGGGGCTGGCCCAGCTCTACCAGATCCGCGGTCGCGTCGGCCGCTCTGATCGCATCGCCCATGCCTACCTGTTCTATCCCAGCGCCGAGGAGCTCTCGCACGAGGCGCGCCTGCGCTTGGCCACGCTGGCCGACCACACCGAGCTGGGCGCCGGGCTCGCCATCGCCATGCGCGACCTGGAGTTGCGCGGGGCCGGCGAGCTGCTTGGCGACGAGCAGTCCGGTCACGTGGCCGCCGTCGGTTTCGAGCTCTACGTGGAGATGCTCGAGGAGGCGGTGGCCGAGCTCTCGGGCAGGCGCCACGCCACGCCGCGCCCGCTCCGTGTGGATGCCCGGATCGACGCCTACATTCCCGCCGGCTACGTGTCCTCCGAAGCGCTCAAGATCGATCTGCACCGGCGTCTCGCGCTGGTCGAGGACGAGGATGAATTGCGCGAGCTGGAGGTGTCTTGCGAGGATCGTTTCGGACCGCTGCCGGAGCCCGTCAGCAACCTCTTCGCGATCCAGCGGGCGAAGCTCGATCTGGCCCAGATCGGGGCCGACTACCTCGTCTATCGTGACGGGCGGGTGAGCGTCGGTCCGCTAGTACTGGGCTCGGGTGAGCTGCGCGAGCTGAACACCAGGGTCGGAACGGCGGTTTACAGCTCCTCCAAGCGCGAGCTGTCCCTGCGCGGTTCCACTTTCGCCGCGGCCGGGGAGTTGCTCGTTGCTATACTCGCGGCGCGCCGAGCTTGATGTCTTGCAGGCGCTTATCTACCTGTATGAGAACTCGGCGACTCATCCTTACTCTCGTTCTCGCGCTCGTTGCGGCGACGGCTCTTGCTGCCTGCGGAAGCACGAAGCAGAAGGACGTGCCCGCCGGCGACATAGCGATCGTCGGCGACCAGCCCATCACCACCGCCCAGTTCGACGCCCTGATCACTCAGGCCCAGCTGCAGTACAAGCAGAGCAAAAAGACGTTCCCGGCGGTCGGGAGCAAGAGCTATCAGACGCTCAAAGACAGCGCCGTCGCGTATCTCGTCCGCAACAGCGCGATCGTCCAGCAGGCCACGAAGATGGGCGTCAAGATCAGCGACACGGACGTCAACAACAGCCTCAAGCAGACGATCGCCCAGCAGTACGGGGGCAGCCAGAAGAAGTTCCAGGCCGAGCTCGCCAAGGAGCACCTCACCGAGGCGCAGGCCAAGGAGCTCATTCGCTCGCGCCTCATCGACCAGGCCGCATACGCAGCTCTGGTCAAGACCGTCGTAGTCTCCTCGAGCGAGATCAAGGACTATTACAACGCGCACAAGAGCTCCTACCAGATTGGTCTGAGCCGCGAGGTCTCGCACATCCTGGTCAAGACGAAGGCCAAGGCCGACAGCATTTACGCTCAGCTGAAGGCGGGCGCGAACTTCGCCAAACTGGCCAAGAAGTACTCGACGGACACCTCGACGAAGAGCGTCGGCGGCAAGCTCGGCGCAATGCAGAAAAACTCGCTGGTGAAACCGTTCGCCGACGTGCTGTTCAGCAACCTGAAGACCGGCGAGTTCTCGAAGCCGGTCCACACGACCTTCGGTTGGCACATCATTCTCCCCACCGGCCCGATCGTGAAGCCGCACCTTCAGCCGCTGAAGGAAGTCACGACCAAGATTCGCACGACGCTGCTCACCACAAAGCAGAGCGCGGCAGTCACGGCCTGGGTCAAGAAGGCGGAAAAGTTCGCCGCGGATAACACGAGCTACGCCGCGAGCTACAAGCCGACGACGACGACCAGCTCCTCCACGGTCGCCACGACCCCCACGACGACTTAGAAACCTCGGCGGCCGCGGAGGCGACCCTGAGCGATCTCTCAAAAGCGCTCCTCGACCTGCAGGAACTGACCGAGCGCCTGCGTCGCGAGTGTCCGTGGGACCGTGAGCAAACGGCGGCCACGATCGTTCCCCACACGCTCGAGGAGGCCTACGAGGTGGCCGATGCCGTCCTCTCCGGCGACGCGGACAAGCAGCTGGACGAGCTTGGCGATCTGCTCTTCCAGGTCTATTTCCTCTCGCTTCTGCTCGAGGAAGAGGGACGCGGCAGTCTCGAGCAGGTCGCGCGGCGATGCCACGAGAAGCTCGTGCGCCGCCACCCCCATGTCTTCGGCGAGGTCGAGGCCGAGACGGCCGGGCGCGTGCTCGAGAACTGGGACAAGATCAAGGCCGGGGAAGAGGGCCGCGCGGGGATATTCCACGAGGTCGGCGACGAGCTTCCCGCTCTCTTGCGTGCTCGCAAGCTGCAAGAAAGGGCCGCCGCAGTAGGGTTCGACTACCCGACGCTTTCTCAAGCCCTGTCCGATCTGGCCTCGGAGCTAGACGAGGTTGTCGAGGCTGCCGAGGTCGCAGGCCAGCCCGCTCCGGGCACCGAGCCCGACAACCGCGTCGCCGAGGAGATCGGTGACGTACTCTTCGCCTGTGTGAACGTCAGCCGGCTCGCGCGTGTCGACGCCGAGCTGGCCCTCAGGCAGGCGGCCGGTCGCTTCCGCGAGCGCGTCGAGCTTGCCGCCTCGCTCGCCGAGGCCGACGGAAAGGCGTTTTCCGAGCTAACGCTCGCAGAACAAGACTCTTATTTCGATCGAGCAAAGGAGAAAATGAGATGAGTAGCAAGATCGCTTCAGTGCATGGCCGCCAGGTTCTCGACTCGCGCGGAAACCCGACGGTCGAGGTTGACGTCGTGCTCGAGTCCGGAAGCAAAGGCCGGGCCATCGTTCCGTCCGGTGCCTCCACTGGCGTGCACGAGGCGGTCGAGCTTCGCGACGGAGACAAGAACGTCTACCTGGGCAAGGCCGTCACCAAGGCGGTCGCCAACGTCAACGGCGAGATCGCCGCGGCACTCAAAGGCGCCGATCCCGAGGATCAGCGCGGAGTCGACCATAAGCTGATCGAGCTCGACGGTACGCCGAACAAGGGTCGCCTGGGCGCCAACGCGGTGCTCGGCGCCTCGCTGGCCGTTGCCAAGGCCGCGGCGGACGAGGCGGATGTCTCGCTTTATCGTTGGCTCGGCGGGCCGGGCGCGAGCACGCTGCCGGTGCCGATGCTGAACGTGATCAACGGTGGCTCTCACGCCCTGAACTCGATCGACCTGCAGGAGTTCATGGTTGTGCCGGTGGGCGCAGACAGCTTCGCCGAGGCACTGCGCATCGCCGCCGAGGTCTACCACACGTTGAAGAGCGTCATCTCCTCGCGCGGACTCAGTACAGGCGTCGGCGACGAGGGCGGCTTCGCGCCCGATCTGCCTTCGACCGAAGCGGCAATCGCCGCCATCATGGAGGCGGCCGAGAAGGCCGGTCACGCCGACAAGGTTGCGATCGCACTCGATCCGGCCGCGAGCGAGGTCTTCAAGGACGGTCGTTACGTGCTCGAGGGCGAGGGCAAGAATCTGAGCCCGAGCGAGATGACCGACTACTACGCCTCGCTCTGCAGCAGCTACCCGATCATCTCGATCGAGGACGGCCACGCTGAGGACGACTGGGAGGGCTGGAGCGACATCACGCAGAAGCTCGGGGACAAGATCCAACTGGTCGGCGACGATCTCTTCGTCACCAACGTCGAGCGCCTGAAGCTCGGCATCGAGCGCAAGGTCGCCAACTCGATCCTGATCAAGCTGAACCAGATCGGGACGCTGACCGAGACGCTCGACTGCATCGAGCTGGCGCGCAAGAACGGCTACTCCGCGGTGATCTCGCATCGCTCGGGCGAGACCGAGGACGCAACCATCGCCGATCTCGCCGTTGCCACCGGAGCGGGCCAGATAAAGACCGGTGCGCCCTGCCGTACCGATCGCGTCGCCAAGTACAACCAGCTGCTCCGCATCGAGGAGGAGCTGGGCGACAAGGCCGTCTACCCCGGTTGGGCTTCCTTCCCGCGCGCCAAGCACTAGCGCACGAGCGCGTCGATAACTGAACAAAGCGAGGGGCCGGACAACGCCGGCCCCTCGCTCTATTTGCGAGCCTGCGAGCCCCCAGCGGCAGGACAGTCGTCGGCGGCTTAGAACTTTTCCAAGCTGTGTCCACCAGGGGGAAGCGAACGAAGTCCAGACGAACCGCGCGTGCCCACCGCAGGCGGCGGCGGTTGAGCGCGCGTCGGCTCGTCGTACTAGGGCTCGTCGTGTTGATGGCTCTCCTCTACGCCGGACCGCTTCGCTCTTACTACGACAAGCGCGAGCTCGTTCGCAGCGAGCACGCTCGGGTCGCTGTTCTTCGCTCGCAGCACGACGCGTTGCAGCGACAGCTCAAACGCGCCGCGACCCCCGAAGCCGTCGAACGCGCGGCACGATGCCTCTTCTACGTCAAGCCCGGAGAGCGGCTGTACATCGTTAAGGGGATTCACGGCGGACGGTGTAACAAGATTCACGCCGGTCACTGATTTCCGGCGAGAGCCATTCCCGGCTCGGGTAGGGCCGAGTTGGCCGCTGGATGCATGAGCGAGCCGCAACTGGCTGCTATAGCGGCGTGAGTAACATGGCCGTGATGGACGACAAGTCGATTGTCGCCGCCCAGATTGGCCGAGAGCCGCGAGCCTTCTCGCGCGTTGCCGTGCGCTGTCCTTTCGGTTTTCCGGCGGTCAGCGAGCAGAGGCCTTACGACGATGAGGGTAAGCCGTTTCCCACCGGCTTCTACTTGACCTGTCCCGAGGTCGTTGCGGCAGTAGCGAGACTGGAGGCGGCGGGCGGAGTGGAACGCTGGGGCGAGCGGGTGCTAAAGAGCCGTCGCCTGCGCTGGAGTCTCTGGCGTGCCAATAGCAAGCAGCGTCGCTTGCGCGCAAAACCGGCGCGACCGGCAGGCCGGATGCTCGACGGCGGCGCCTCGTTCGATCTGGGCATCGGGGGCTCGAGGAGCAGTCTCAAGCTGAAGTGCCTGCATGCCCACGTCGCGTTTGCGCTCGCTAATCCCGGTTATGAGCTGGGTGAGAGCATCGTGGCCGAGCTCGAGCCGCTCTGGCCGGAGAACTGTGACTCGCGCACGGCCTGCGGCACTCGCCTCGCCGCCGACTAATACCCGCTGAGTATCATCGCCGGCGTGTCCGCGACTATCGAGGTATCGCGCCAGCAATGGCATGAGGGCTACCAGCGCTTTCAGGCGCTGGCTAACAGCTCGGCCGCCGCCGACCGTCTCTACCGCGAGCTGGAGACGATCTCCGATGAGCTCAGGCGGCGAATAGGGCAGACATTCACCCTGGCCGAGGCTGTCGAGCTCTACGGCAGCGCAGAGCGCTGGGGAGCCGACGCAATGGCTGAGCGCGCGGCAATTCGTGGCTGGTCGCGCGATTTGGCTATTGTGCTCGACGCCGCTTTCTATCTGTACACGCGCGCAGCGGTCGACTACCTCCCGTGACCCAGCCCTTGCATCCTCGCCGCCCCGAACGTGCCCGCCACGCGCGACCGCGTTCCGGTCGGTCGCGGCGAGCGCTTCTGCTGGTGGCGACGATTGCCGTCTTCGCATTCGGGACGGCGCTCGGGTTGACGCTCGATCAGGGCTCGGGCGCGAAGGGCACACAGACCTGTGAGCGGACGCTTCGCCTTGTGACCGTCACGGTCACGAATCCCTGAAAACGTAGGAAAATGGGCGCACTTCCGGCTCGATTTCGCCAGGGACGTGCGCGCGTTTTCTCGCTAGGCTCGAATCGGGGATGGGAGGCGGGGAACCCGCCTCCCCGCGGCCATCCGCCGAATCACGCCCAGGGAATTTCTCACAGCTTCTCTGTCCGCATCCCAATGGAGCGTTCCTCGTTTGCATTCGACGAAAGCGGTCAAAACTACCGGAGCCGCCTTAAAGCGCGCGAATTGGAGATGTCTAGAGATGCCCGAACCTAAGCGATTTCAGCACAGCCGTGCGGGCGAGCAACCCGAGTGGCTGACCCTAGGCCAGGCGGCGAAATACCTTGGCGTTGCCCAAAGCACGCTCAGGAAGTGGTGCGACGCGAGGCGTGTCCCGGCCTTTACGACGCCCGGCGGCCACCGGCGCTTCCGGAAGGGCGATCTCGACGAATTCGTTGAGCAGTCGCAGCTTGGCTCACGAGGCCGACGCGGGCCTCTCGTCTTGGTGATCGACGACGAACCGGGAATTGCCGCCTATGTCCGCGCCAGCCTGGAACCCGCCGGCTACGAGGTCGAGCAGTCCAGCGACGCGAAAGAAGGCTTGCGCTTGATCGAGACCCGGCCGCCCGATCTGGTCATGGTCGACGTGACCATGCCTGGAGCAAACGACTGGGAAACACTTCGTCGCTTGCGCGAGCACGGCGGCGCCAACGCGCCGCGGGTGATCCTTTTCAGCGCGGTCAGCGAGAGCGATGAGGAGCTCGTGCGGTCGCTTGGCGCAGAAGCGTATTTCGGGAGCCCGCTCGACCCGCGGCGTCTGGTCGAGAGCGCCCGCGACGTGTTACCGGTCTAGGAGTTCCGCTCGAGTTCGTACGCTGGAGCCCATGAGGCGCGGCGCACTTTCGCCGCCTCGATCGCCTCGGTCGCGCCTTCCCTGACGGGCCAGGAGCCTAGATTTCTTCGCTGGCCTCGATCAGCCCCGCAGCGATCACGCCGAACGAGGCTAGAAGCGCGATCCAGATACCGATTCCACGGCCGTTCGCCGGAAGGAACTCCGTGGGAACCCAGATCAGGCGCACCAGCACGAGGATCGTGGCGAGAACCCCGATCCCGATCACGATCAAGCTCTCGGGAAGGCTCGCCGGCAGCGCAACTCCGAACACGCGCAGGGCGACAAGCATGAGAACGGCCAGGCCCAGGAAGAAAACAATCTGGCCGATTAGGCCCGTATGCCAGCCGATCACGCTCAAGACAAGCTGGGGGCCGCCCGAGCCGCTGTACCAGCTCATGAAGGTCGACAAGCTGAGCACGAGGCCCGAAAGCCAGGTGAGAGTCTCGGGGGTGAAAAGGAAGCCCTCGGGGTGATGCAACGAGGGACGGGCCAACGGCGGCCGCGGCTCGGCACGATGAGCGCGGTGTGGAGTTGGAGTCTGCATGGCTGGAAGTATGGCATCCACGCAGGCGCTTGTTCGTCTCGAGCCGACGATGCCCGGGTTACGCGCCGCTCAGATACCGAACAGGGTTTTCGTTTCTTGCCAGATCAACAGCGCTATCGCGGCGACTGTCGCCAGCAAGATCAGCATCGTGACGTAGAAGCGCATGTGCGCTCGGTTGCGCGCCCGCGCCCGCTCTTCCCGCTTCTGCCGGGAGGCTCGCTCGCGCTTGTAGGCGCGGCTAATCGCCGTCGGGTCGATTGGCGGTTTCTCGTCCTCGGGCTGCGTCTGTCGGGCTGGATAACCCACCAGCGCCCCAGTTTAGGGCTTATCACCCAGACTATGCAGCCCCGAGACGACCGATTGCAGACGCTAGCCGCCGCTTCTTCGCTCGCCCATCACCACCGCGTAGGGCTGTGCCGGACGGCAAGCAGGCGGTCGATTCCGCGCCAGTGGCGCGATCGGCAGGATACTACTGGCGTGAACGATCCCTCCTTTCCCGCTCCCGGACTGGGGGCTAGGCCCTCTGCCTCTCCCGATGGGGCGACGGCGGCCGAAGAGCGGAACGGCGATCGGCGCCCGTCTGGGGCGGCCGCGCAGCTACTTGCCGATGCTCTCGTGGCGCCGCTCGATTCCGCTGGGTTGCCGCGACGCCTCGCGGCGCTCGTCGCCGCAGCGACGAGCGCCGAACAGGTCTTGCTCTGGCTGAGCGACGATCCGGACTCCGTGCAGCTCGGGACATCCGCGGCCGTCTCTTCCTCCGAACTCGACGCGGCCAGAGAGCGCGCCGGCCGCGTGCGTGAGCAAGGAAGGCAAATACGCGAACGGCTGTCCGGCGCACTGGTCGTCACGTTGCCTCTCGGTTTCGAGCCGCTCGGCGTGTTGGAGGCGAGATTCAGCCAGGAGGCGCAGACGAGCGAAGCCGAGCTCGAGGCCTTGCAGACGCTTGCCGCCCGGGTCGCCGGCGTGCTCGAAGATTCTGCTCTGCGTCGCGACCTCGCCGGGGAGCTGGAGCGAGCCCAAGCCCTGCTCACGTTCAGTGGGCAAACCATGTCGGAGCTCGCGCTCGAACCGACGCTTATCGCCGCCGTGGAGCAGATCTCCGACCTGCTCGGCATCGAGCGCGTCGCCGTCTACCTGAACGGAGAGAACGGCCTGCGCACCGCCGCGGCCCGCGGGCTTCAGGGCGAGCACGAGCTCATCGCTCGTCGCCTGCTCGAGCTCGCAGTCGCCTCCGGGCGACTCGCGGGCGGCGTGATCGTCACCGATGCCCGCGCCGACGAGCGACTGGAGCCGCTGCGGGATGTCATTACCGAGTTGGGTGTTGAGGCGGTCTTCGCCCTCCCGCTCGAGGCGGCGAACGAGGTGATCGGGCTGCTCGCGCTCTACGCGTCGAAGGGCAGGGGCCCGGACGAGAGCGAGCGCGTGTTGGTCGAGGCGCTCCGTAACCAGCTCGCCGGGGTCGTACACCGAGCCAGCCTGCTCGAGCAGGCGAATCTTCTCGGTCGCGAGCTCGAGCAATCGCTACGTGCGGAGCGTCAGGCGGCTGTTCAGTTGCGAGCGCTGTACGAGGTCTCGCGTGCTTTCGCACAGAGCCTGTCGTTGCAAGCCACTCTGGAAGCGGCGGCCAAGACGATCTCCGAGCTGGTTGGAGTCGACGTCGCTGTTCTCTACATGCCCGACGAGCGCCAGGAGAAGATGGAGGCGCGGGCTCTTCACGTCGCCCGGGGAGATCTGGAGGAGCCGATGAGGGCGATCCTCGGCAGGTCGCTTCCGCTGACCGGCGATATCGCCCGCGTGATCAGAGAGGGGCTGATGTTGCGCCTCACGAGCGAGACGGCCGAGACAGAGGAAGATTCGTTGCGCTTGCTCGGACCGTTCCTGGAGAGAGGTTCGACGGCGATAGTGCTCCCGGTCGCCACGCCGAAGGAGGTGCTGGCGACGGTCACCCTGATCTCTCTCAGTCCCGAGCAGCCGATCCGCGACGAGACGATCGACGTGGCGCTCGCGATCGTGGGACAGGCGGCTCTCGCGATCGACAACGCGCGCCTGTACGAGCAGCAGAAGGCCTTCGCGGAAGCCATGCAGCGTTCGCTTCTGCCCGACTACGAGCCCGAGATCGAGGGTCTGGACGTCGGAGCTGTCTATGCCGCCTCGGCGCGTCTGGAGATCGGCGGCGACGTCTATGACTTCCTCGTGCTCGAGGACGGGGCGCTGGCGATCGCTCTTGGCGACGTGACCGGGCACGGAGTCGACGCGGCCGCGGACATGGCGATGGTCAAGTTCACCTTCCGCTCGCTGGCTCGTCGCTACCCCGAGCCGGGCGCATTCCTCGCCGCCGTGAACGAGGTCGTGCTCGAGGAAGTCGAGCTCGGCAAGTTCGTCACCATGGTCTACATGAAGGTCGATCCGGCGCGTACCGAGCTGGCGTGTGCCAGCGCCGGTCATCCTCGGCCGCGTCTGCTCCGGGCCGACGGGACTGTCGAGTCTCTGCCCGTGGGCGGGCTCGCGCTCGGGATCGTCGGCGGCCAGAGCTACGAGGAGATTCGGATTCCCTATGCGCCGGGCGACGCGGTCGTTCTGTACACCGACGGAGTGATCGAGGCTCGCCGCGATCGCGAGCTCTACGGCACGCCGAGGCTCGACGACTTCCTTCGCCGGCACGCGCACATGGGCGCCAGGGAGCTTGCCGATGCGGTGCTGGTCGACTGCCGCGAGTTCGCCGGTGGCCCGCTCTTCGATGACTGCGCCGTGGTTGTCGTCCGGGCGCGCTGATGACCGAGCAAGTTCTGACGGGGAGTGAGCTCGGCGTTCTGCGGCGCCCCGTTTTGCTGCTCTTCGTCTTTCTCGCCGGCAGCGGCTCGATGGCGACCGAGATCTGCGCCTCGCGTCTACTTGCTCCCTATTTCGGTGACTCGACCATGGTCTGGGCGAACATCATCGGTCTCATTCTCGCCTCTCTCTCGCTCGGCTATTGGCTCGGCGGCAAGCTGGCGGATCGCCACCCGAGCCCCGTCCTGCTCGGGGCGATCGTGCTCGCTGCGGCGATCTGCGTGGCGATCGTGCCGTTCGTCTCGCACCCGCTGCTGGAACGTGGCGCAAACGGAATCGAGCAGCTGGCCGTCGGCGCGGTCGTCGGCTCCTTCTTCGCGGCGCTCGTCCTCTTCGCCCCTCCGGTCGTAGCCCTGGGCATGGTCGCGCCGTTTGCGATCCGGCTCTCGCTGGAACGGGCGAGCGCAGGAACGGCCGGCGACACCGCGGGAACGGTGTTCGCTCTTTCCACCACCGGCAGCCTGCTCGGTACCTTCGTGCCGGCGCTTCTGTCGATTCCGCTGATCGGAACCCAACGGACGCTGCTCGGCACTTCGGTGCTGCTCGCGGCCACCAGCGCGCTCGCGCTAGGGCGCCGGGGGCTGGTACCGGTTGCGTGCGTCGGGGCGCTCTTGGCGTTGCCGCCGGGGGCGATCCGACCGGGCGCTGACGTTCTCTACGAGGGCGAGTCGGCCTATCAGTTCATCCAGGTCGTCCAGAACGGAAACGAGCGAGTGCTCGAGTTGAACGAGGGAGTAGTTGCCCACTCCGTCTACGACCCGGCGAGCGTGCTCACGGGCGGCTACTGGGATCTCTTCCTCGTCCCGCCGCTACTTCTCGACCATCCCGTACGGCGCGTCGCGATCCTCGGCAACGCGGGTGGCACAGTCGCCCGCGCCTACCGCCGCTTTTATCCGCAGGCGCGCATCGACGGCGTCGAGATCGACCCGAAGGTCACCTCGATCGGCGAGCGCTTCTTCGGCCTCGAGCCGGGGCCGCTCCTACATCTCTACAACGAGGACGCGCGGCCCTTCCTGCTCACTCAGCGCGCCCGCTACGACATCATCTGCGTAGACGCCTACCGGCAGCCCTACGTGCCCTTCTACCTGGCGACGCGCGAGTTCTACCAACTCGTTCGCTCGCGTCTTCGTCCGGGCGGGATCGTCGCCCTGAACGTCGCCTCGCTGCCGCGCGACCATGCTCTTGTCGAGCAGGCGGCCGGCACGCTGGCCACCGTCTTCAACCACGTCTACCGCTGGCAGGCTCTTCGCTTCAACGCGCTCGTGATCGGCAGCGATCGCCCGTTTACCTCCGCTTCGCTCGCGAACGCTCGTCGCTCCGCCCCGGCTCGCCTGCTCCCTCTCGTCGACCTGCTCGAGCGCCAAGCCGAGCCGACGACACCCGCGCGCGATCCCTGGACGGACGATCGCGCGCCGGTCGAGTGGGTCGTCGATCGGATGATCGTCAATGCGGCCAGGGAGGACGTCTCGCTCGACGAGCGGACGCTTCCAACGGCGCCGTGAAGCTACTGCGCACAGATCGACCGCCGCTCGCGATCGGCCACCGGGGCTTGCCGCTATTGGCGGCCGAGAACACGCTGCGTTCCTTCGAGTTGGCGCTGGAACACGGAGCTGACGGTTTCGAGGTCGATCTCGTGGCGCTCGCCGACGGGACGCTCGTAGCCGGGCACTCGCTCGAACTGGCCGAGCTCTGTCACGGCGCCGCCCGCGGCGATGCCGGCGCTCTCGGGCTGGACGAACTGAGAAGGCTCGACCCCGAGCTGGCGACGATCGAGCAAGTGCTGGAGTTTGCGGCGGCGCGGCTTCGCTCGGGCCTGCTTCTGATCGACCTGAAAAGCGCGGGCCGGGAGCGAGCGTTGATCGAGGCGCTACGCCGGCATGGTCTTCAGGAGCGGACGCTTCTTTGCTCACTCGAGCGATCGCAGCTTGCTTGTCTGCGCGAGCTCGCACCCGAGATCGCCCGCAGCGTCTCGTATCCGGGCGATAGGCGGCGCCTTTCCGAGCGCGGGCCGATCGCACCGTTCGTCCCGCTGGCCCTGCGCGGCTTCCGACTGCTCGCGCGCCTGCGGATATACAGCTGGCTCGAGCGGACGGGTGCGGTCGCCGTGACTCTGCACCACGGAATCATCGACGCCGACCTGGTGCGAAGGTGCCACGAGTGGGGAGTAGCCGTGTTTGCCTGGACGGTGGACGACGCCCACACCCGGCAGCGGCTGGTAGAAGCGGGCGTGGACGGTATCATCACGAACGATCCGCGGTCCGGCGTGCGAAAAACAATATGAGATCGAGCAAAAAGACCAGCGTTGCCCTAGGGCTCTTGCTCGCCGTCGCCGGCTTGGTGGCGTCGTTCGCGGTGGTCGCAACAGCTCCGGCCCAAAGCGCCGATACGACGACGAGCAGCTCGTCCACCGACACCACGACTACCGCGCCGACGACTACCACCGCGCCAACGACTACCACCGCGCCGACGACGACGCCTCTGGATATCGCCAATAACGTGACAGTCGGCGGCGTCCCGGTCGGGGGAATGGGCATCGACATCGCCCGGGCGACAATCCAGTCGGCCTTCGACAAGAGGCTCGTGCTTCGCATCGCCAACAAGCGGGTGGCGATGACTCCGGACGAGATCTCGGCGCGGGCGAGCATCGACGCTGCGCTCAAGGTCGCCCAAACCGCAGCGCCCGGCACGTCCGTCACTCTCGGGGTCGCTGTGAACGCCTACAAGCTGCACAAGTACGTCCTCAGCCTTGGCAAGCGCTTCGACAGTAAGCCGGTCGACCCTCAGGTCTTCCTGCGCCATCTGCGCCCGCGCATCTCGGAGGGAAAACTCGGCTGGACGATCAAGGTATCCGCGTCACAACGCGCGATCCGGGCGGCTCTGGCAGCCAATCAGCGGCTCGCGCTGACGCTCCCGTTGAAGAAGATCGCGCGGCACTTGACCAAGGCGAACTTCGGCCCGGTGATCGTCATCAGGCGCGGCTCCAACCGCCTGTACCTCTACAGCGGCGAGCGCTTCCAGAAGCGCCTTCCCGTGGCGACCGGGCAGTCGGCCTATCCCACGCCGCTCGGGCACTTTCAGATCGTCGTGAAGTGGGCCAACCCCTGGTGGTACCCGCCCAATTCGCCCTGGGCGCAGGGCGAGAAACCGGTTCCGCCCGGCCCTGGCAATCCGCTCGGTACGCGTTGGATGGGCCTCTCGGCCCCGGGGGTCGGCATTCACGGCACGCCTAATTCGGGCTCCATCGGCTACTCGCTTTCGCACGGCTGCATTCGCATGTACATCTCCGACGCCGAGTGGCTGTTCACTCACGTTCGAGTCGGAACTCAGGTCTTCATCGTCTCGCAGTAGCCGCCGCTCCTCTCATCCGCTGAGAAATCGGCTCGAAACCGAGCCCGACGAGTCTGCGCGCGCCGGGCGGGCGGCTTCGAACAAGCGGCGAGGTCGTGTTACGCTGCGAGCGTGTCGAAGATCCTGTTGCTCGGGGTCGATCCACTCTTCGCCGAGAAGCTGAATCAGCTCCTGGCAGGGCATCAGCTGACCTCGAGCGAGAGTATCGAGGCGCCGGACCTCGTCGTCGCCGATGTCACGCGCGTCGAGCCAACCGAGATCGCCGACGCCTATCCCGAAACGCCGATTCTCGGCTACGCCGGCCACGCCGATCCTTTCCGCTTGCGCACCGCGCAGGAGGCTGGCTTCGATCGGGTGGTCGATCGCACGCTCCTCGTCGAGAGCAGCGAGGATCTGATCGCGGAGCTCACTACAGATTGAAGGACGATCTGCCGTAGGAGGCGACCGCCCGCTAAAGTAAGTCGCATGACCTACGTGATCGCCGAGCCGTGTATCGACGTCAAGGACCGGGCCTGCGTCGACGTCTGTCCGGTCGACTGCATCCACGAGGCGAATCGCATCCTCGTGATCGACCCCGAGGAGTGCATCGACTGCGGCGCTTGCGAGCCGGAGTGCCCGGTGGAAGCGATCTTCCCCGAGGACGCCCTGCCGGCCAAGTGGCAGGCCTTCGTCGGCATCAACGCCGCCTACGGCCAGGGCGTGGATGCGGTAGACGCGCTCGTCACGGCGCACTCCGACTAG
This sequence comes from Thermoleophilia bacterium, assembly GCA_017882615.1. Taxonomy (GTDB): domain Bacteria; phylum Actinomycetota; class Thermoleophilia; order Gaiellales; family Gaiellaceae; genus Fen-549. The sequence continues at coordinate 1,745 of JADGPD010000009.1, read as the reverse complement.
AGCGCAAGCGCTCGATGCGGCGGCAATCGCGAGCCTCTCGAGAGGCTCGGAATGCCCATGCGCGAGTAGGCCACCGACCGGCGAGAGGCGCTAAGCGGGTTGCAGATAGACGCAGGGCCGCGGGTCGCTCGGCAGCGGCGAGGCTGCGATCTTGCTGACCATCAGGCTGACCCCTTGCACGTTCACGATGCTGCCGATTTGCGGAAGCTCGCCGCTGCGATCCTCGAGTTCGTAGCCGCTCGTCTTCCAGACGTAGAGGAGATAGCGCTCGTCGCTCACGATTCGAACTCTAGTGAGCCGCCGCGTCTAGCGCTCGGCCGCGTAGGCCGGTACGACGACGCGCACAACCGTTCCGCCGCCGCTGGCCGCACGCACGCTGACCTTGCCGCCGAGCACGCGGGCCCGCTCGTCGATCGTCTCGTAGCTAGTGCGCCGGCGCTCGCCTGGCGCGTTGTCGGCGATGATCAGCTCCACTCGGCCATCGGATAGCTCGTGCAGAGCGACCGCCAGGCGGGTGGGCGGACCTCGCCGGATCGCCTGATGAAAGGCCTCGCGGATGATCTGGTAGAAGACGACCTGAGCCCGCTCGGCCAGGTTCTCGGCGAAGCCGGTCTCGAGCTCGATGTGTATCTCGTTTGCGATGCCGACGTCGTCGGCCAGCGCCTTCACGGCCGGCTCGAAGCCCTGGTCACGCAGGACGACCGGCTCGAGATTGAAGGAGAGATCGCGCAGGTCCTTGATCGTCGAACGCTGTCGCTCGAGCACAGACTCGATCACCTGCATCGCCTCTTCTAGCTTGCCGCTCGACAGCTGATGCAACGCCGCGTCGAGCATCAGCGTGATTCCCGAGAGCGACTGCACCGGACCGTCGTGGAGGAAGAGCGAGATGCGCCTGCGCTCCTCCTGCTCCGCGGCGATCAACTGGTCGGCCAGCCGCGCACGCTCGTTCTCGCTCCCGCGCGCCTTACCGCTGCGCGCTTTCTTCTCGAGCGCTGGCCCGCTCTTTTCCTGATCCGCTCCGGCCACCCGCTCCTCCATCGGTCGCGACTGTGTCAGGAGACTAGTCGATGATCGACTCGCGCAGCGCTATCGCCACGGCGTGTGTGCGGGTGTCGGCCTCGAGCTTGGCGAGGATGTGGCGGACGTGGCTCTTGACGGTTTCCTGGCTGATGAAGAGCTTTCCCGCGACTTCCACATTCGACATTCCGTCCGCCAGGAGCTGGAGGATCTCGCGCTCGCGCGTGGTCAGCATGTCCTCTTTATCGCGGGAGTTGAGGAAGGTCGGCATCAGCGCCGGATCGACGTAGCCCTCGCCCTCGGCGACCTTCTCGATTGCCCGAAGTAGCGTCTGGTGCGGCGCCTCTTTGAGGATGTAGCCCTTCGCGCCCGCCTCCAACCCGCGTCCGAGCAGGCTGCGCTCGTTGTGGGCGGTGAAGAGGAGAACCGCGCTCTCGGGCGCCTTGGTCATGATCTCGCGAGTCGCCTGTAGCCCGTCCATACCAGGCATGCGCACGTCCATGATCACCACGTTGGGGCGCCGCCTCTCAGCCAACGCCACGGCGCTCGCGCCGTCGGCTGCCTCACCAACGACTCGGATGTGTGAGGCGCGCGAAAGTGAAAGTCTCAAACCTTCGCGAACGACTTCGTGGTCGTCGACGATCAGGCAAGTGATGTCCTGTGGCACGGGTTGGCTCTCGTTTCTTGTGCTGGCCGGGATTTGACGCCTCTTCAGCCCGCCTTGCCCG
>JADGPD010000061.1 GCA_017882615.1 Thermoleophilia bacterium | reverse complement strand
CCGCAGCTCGACCTTGCCCGAGTGGCGCTCGATTCGCTCCACCTCGACTTCGATCTCGTCGCCGAGGCGCAGGCGGCCGCCGCGGCGGCCTTCCAGCGCCGTCCCCAGCGGGTCGAGCTCGAAGTAGTCGCCGCCCAGGCGGCGGGCGGGCAGGAAGCCCTCGAAGACCTCGCCAAAACGGGCGAACAGCCCCGCGCCGATCAGACCGATGATCTCGCCTGTGAAGCGCTCGTCCGGGCCCTCGATTAGCTGGCGTCGGTCGAGCAACCAGGCCAGGCAGATCTCGTCGGCCTGGAACTCGATCTTCGAGGCCTCGCGCTCGACCGCCGAGGTGTGCTCGGCGAGCGCCTCCAGATCGGCGGCGGGAGCGTCGTCGCTCAGGCCCAGCTCGCGCAGCAGCGCGCGGTGGCAGACGACGTCGGGATACCGGCGGATGGGCGAGGTGAAGTGGCAGTAGGCGCTGCTCGAGAGGCCCGAGTGACCGAGATTGCGCGGGTCGTAGCGAGCCTGCTTGAGCGCGCGCAAAACGAGTGTCGGGAAGGCTTCGCGGCCCCGGTCGGTTTGGCTGACGTAGTCGTTCACCGAGGCTGCGATCTGGGCGGCCAGCTGCTCGGCCTCCTGCGGCGTGAACGAGCCCTCCTCGGGCGCCGGCGGCGTCGGCACTTCGAGCTTCGTCAGCTTTTCGATCAGACTGACCAGCGATTGCGGATCGGGGCGCTCGTGCACGCGGTAGAGCGCCTCCCTCCCCCGCTCCGCAAGCAACTCGGCGACCGCTTCGTTGGCCAGGATCATCAGATCCTCGACCAGGGCATGGGCGCGCGGCTCGGTCTGGAACCAGGCGCTCGCGACACCGCCTTCGTCGTCGAAGGCGAACTCCAGCTCGGGCCGCTCGATGCGTAGCGCCCCGCGGGCGAAGCGGCGGCGCCTGAGCGCGGAGGAGACGCTACCCGTCAGCTCGAGCGCCGCGCGCAGCTCGGGCTCGGCGCTCTCCTTTCCGGAAAGGATGCGCTCGACCTGGCCGTAGCTGAGACGGTCATTGCTACGAATCAGCGAGCGGTAGAAGCGCGGCTCGCCGCGGCGGTATTCGCCATCGAGCAGCACCTCGGTGGTGACGCAGAGCCGGTCCTTGTTCGGGCGCAGCGAGCAGGCATCCTCGGACAGTTCCGGCGGCAGCATCGGGGCCACGTTCCCGGGCACGTAGGTCGAGAACGCGCGCTCGGCGGCGCCGTAGTCGAGCGGGACGCCGCTTGGCAGATACGCCGAGACGTCGGCGATGTGCACCCAGACGCGAACGCCCTGCTCCTCCTGGCGCACCGAGATCGCGTCGTCGAAGTCCTCCGCTGTCTCGGGATCGATGGTGAAGGTGAGGAGGTCGCGCAGATCGACGCGATCCTCTGTTGGCGGCGATGGAAGCTCGTAGGGCTCGAACTGGCGCCGACGCCCGCGTTCCACCAGCAGTCCCTCGAGCACGGTCTCGATCCGCGCGGCCGAGCCGAGCACCCGCTCCACCCGCGAGCGCCCGCGACCCGGGCGCACGACCACCAGATCGCCCAGGCCGACCTCTGTCCTGACCTTCTGCTCGAGTAGTAGCGGCAGCCCGGGCGTGAAGTAGGGCTCGGCGTAGACCAGCTTGCCGCGGCGGATCACCTCGGCGACGACGGGGTCGGCGACCGAGCTCATTAGGGAACTAAACCTGTAGGAAGCGGCGTAGCGTGATGCCGGTACCGATCGCCCCGAGCACCAGCCCGGTCGCGACCATCAGGAACGCGGTCAGCGTGAAGGGCCAGGCGTGCACGTCGGTGGCGTTGAAGTCGAGATTGAGGGCCGGCATGGCCACGATCTTGGTGATCGAGAGCAGGATCACCGCCAGGATCGCCCCTCCGAAGCCGCAGATCAGGCCTTCGAGCATGAAGGGCAGGCGCACGAACCAGTTGGTCGCACCGACCAGCTTCATCACCTCGATCTCGCGCCGGCGCGAGAAGATCGAGAGCCGGATCGTGTTGGCTACCAGCGCCGTCGAGGCAACAAGCAGGATCAGCACCATCAGAGCGAAGGAGAATTCGATCACCTTGGCGACCTTGAGCACACGCTCGCTGACCTTCTTGTTGTAGTTGACGTCCTGTACGCCCGCAGGCAGCGGACGGAAGAAGGCTGCGATCTTGCCCGCATCCTCTCCGCGCTTTGGAGTGATCTTGTAGGCGTCGGGAAGAGGATTCGTCCCCCGCAGGCCCCGCGTCAGGTCCGGGTTGCTCTTTTGCATCTGCTGCCAGGCCGTTTCCTTGGAGACGTACCTGAACTTCTTGATCAGGCCTTGCCTGTTGATCTGGTTGATCCGCAGGAGCGTTTGTTCCTTCTGCGTGTTGGTCGCCGGCTTCTTACAGGTCTCCGCGGCGCAGAAATAGACGTTCACGGTGATCTCTTTCTTGGTGTGGTTGCTCCAGGAGACCATCCAGCTGCCGAGCGCGATGCACACGCCGAGCAGGAACATGCCGATGAAGACCGTCATCATCGCCGCCACGGTGGTGGAGAGATTGGCGCGGATCGAGTGCAGCGCCTCGGAGATGAGCAGGCGAAGGCGGGTCACTGGGAGGAGTAGCCCCCTCGGCGCTCGTCGCGGGAGATCTTGCCGTCCTCGAGCGCGATCACGCGGCGGCGCATCTTGTCGACCATCTCGCGGTCGTGGGTCACCATCAGGATCGTCGTGCCGGTGCGGTTGATCGAGTAGAGCAGCTGCATGATCCCGACCGAGGTATCGGGGTCGAGGTTCCCGGTCGGCTCGTCGCAGACCAAAAGAGGCGGATGGTTGACGAAGGCGCGCGCGATCGAGACGCGCTGCTGCTCGCCGCCGGAGAGTTGGTTCGGGAGCGAGTCCATCTTGTCGACCAGCCCGACCAGCGAGAGCACCTCGGGCACCTTGCGGCGAATGTTCTGGGCGCTCTCGCCCTGGACGTTGAGCGCGTAGGCCACGTTCTCGGCCGCGCTGCGGTTGGGCAGCAGCTTGAAGTCCTGGAAGACGCAGCCGATGTTGCGGCGCAGCTGCGAGATGCGCGACGGGCGCAAGCGCGAGATGTCGCGACCGCCGACGATGATCGTGCCCCGCGTCGGCTCCATCTCTTTGAGCAACAGGCGGATCAGGGTCGACTTGCCGGAGCCCGAGGCGCCGACGATGAAGACGAACTCGCCCTTGTCGATCTGGAAGGAGATGTTGTCGAGGGCGAGGACGTTCGGCTCGTAGCGCTTCGTCACGCCCTGGCAGACGATCATCGCACCTGCGCTTACCGTCGGCGGCGCAGCGTCGGGCGCGGGTAGAGCACCGGTGTTCTGTATGTCGAGATCCACGTCCTGGGCCGGAGTCATAGCAACGGCGGTTCTGGGCCGCAGCCCGTTGAGAATCGTCCCGCAAGTCTAGCCGAGGGCTCGGTCGCTCCGAGCGGAGTACGGCTCACCCGGGGGCCCGCTAGACGACCTTGCCGGCCGCCTTGGCCAGCAGGAATGCGCGCACGAAGCCGTCCAGGTCGCCGTCCAGCACGCCCTGCGTGTTTCCCATCTCGAACTCCGTACGGTGGTCTTTGACCATCTGGTAGGGCTGCAAGACGTAGCTGCGGATCTGGCTGCCGAAGCCGATCGATTGCGCCGCGCCGCGCTCGCGCGCGATCTCGGCCTCGCGCTTCTGCTCCTCCAGCTCGACCAGGCGCGAGCGCAGCATGCGCATCGCCGTTTGCTTGTTGGAGCTCTGCGAGCGCTCGTTCTGGCACTGGACGACGATGCCTGAGGGAAGGTGCGTGATGCGCACCGCCGAGTCGGTCTTGTTGACGTGCTGGCCGCCGGCGCCCGAGGCGCGGTAGGTGTCGATCCGGATCTCCTCCTCGTCGATCTCCACCGGCACCGAGTCGGGGAGGAGCGGGCTGACGATCACCTCGGCAAAGGAGGTGTGGCGGCGGTGAGCCGAGTCGAAGGGCGAAAGCCGCACCAGCCGGTGCACGCCGCGCTCGGCCTTGAAGATGCCGTAGACGTTCTCGCCCTTGACCGCCATCGTGGCCGACTTGATCCCCGCCTCTTCGCCCGGGCTGGCCTCGATCATCTCGCTCGAGAAGCCGCGCCGGTCGATCCAGCGCAGATACATGCGCAGCATCATCTCGGCCCAGTCCTGGGCGTCGGTGCCGCCCGTGCCGGCATGGATCGTGACGATGGCGTCGCCGGCGTCGTACTCGCCGTTGAAGAGCGCGTCCTCCTGCAGGCGCTCCAGCTCCTTGCCGAGCGGGACGATCGACTCGGCGATCTCGTCCTCCATCTCGGCGTCCATGGCGAGCAGGTCGCGGGCGTCCTCGTACTCGCGGGTCAGGCGCTCGTAGCGATCGAGGCGCTTGGTCAGCCGCGATTGCTCGGCCGAGACCGAGGCGGCCCGCTGCTGGTCGTCCCAGAAGCCGGGCGCGCCCATCTCCTGCTCGAGCGCGGCGGCTCGTTCTTTCAGCGAAGCGGGGTCAAAGGTAATCACGGACCCAGCCGAGCTGGACCCTGATTTCCTCGAGCTGTTGCTGCACCGGAACGTGTTCTTCGTTCATATCCGTTCTCGATGCTATCTGGCTCAGTGACGTACTGAGCCCAGGAGCTTGCCCAGCCGCTGCCGCTCGGCCGGCGACCAGTGCTTCGCGAGCACCCGCTCGGCACCCTCTTCCGCCGTCGGAAGTGCCTGCTCGATGATCCTCTCCCCCGCCTCGGTGAGCACCACCAGGGCAAGGCGAGCGTCGGCCGGGTTCGATTCGCGCGTCACGATTCCGCGGCGCTCGAGCGGGCCCAGTTGACGGGCCACGCCGGACGTCGTCACGCCGAGGCGATTCGCCAGCTCGACGCGACGCATCCGTCCCTGCGGCGCGGAGCGAAGCTCGAGCAGAAGCGCGAGGTCGTTCAGGCCCAGGCCGTGATAGGCGCCGAGCGTGTTGTCCACGTCTCGCGTGACGAGCGTACGAGCCAGCGCGAGGTCGAGCACGAGTGACAGTTCTGTTTTCATGTCATCAATATATCATCAACTGCTCAACTAACGCAGCGGCGGCTTTTCTCTCTCCTCCTCGCGTATGCGGCGCCCCGGTTAGCGCGGCGCCTGGGCGAGCACGGCGTCCATCGTCTGCATGATCGAGACGCTCTCGTCCAGCGGCATGAGCGGGCTCTCGAGCAGTCCCTCGCGCAGACAGCGGGCGACCTCGTCGGCTTGGTACCACATGCCGCGCCCTTGGTAGGGCTCGTCGTAAACCGTACGCTCCCCGGCCCGCGTGATGAGCGTGACGGGCGACGGCGTGTAGAAGTCGCCGTCGATCTCGATGCGGGCTTCCGTGCCGACTATCGCCGCCCGGGTCGGGCTTTTGGCCAGCGACGTGCAGGTCAAGACGGCCTGGGCGCCGGAGGCGTAGCCCAGCAGCATCGAGGTTTGCCCGTCCACCCCGGTGAAGGCCGGATCGACCAGCGCCACGATCGTCTCCGGGGCGCCGAGCAGCATCGAGGCGAACGAGACCGGATAGACGCCGAGATCGAGCAGCGCGCCGCCGCCCAGCTCGGGCGCGAACAGGCGGAAATCCGGATCCTGCGCGAACCACTGCCCGTGGTCGGCGCTGACGCTGACGATCTCGCCCAGCGCTCCCTCGGCGATCAGGCGCCGGATCTGCGCGATGTGAGGAAGAAAGCGCGTCCACATCGCCTCCATGCAAAACAGCCGCTCGGTCCGGGCGACAGCGACCAGCTCGCGCGCCTCGGCGGCGTTCATGGTGAACGGCTTCTCCACCAGCACCGGCTTGCCGGCGCGAAGCGCGAGCAGCGTACCCGAATGGTGCATCGGGTGCGGCGTCGCTACATATACGACGTCGACGTCGGGGTCGGCGACCAGCGCCTCGTAGCTCGCGTGGCGGTTGGGGATGTCGAAGCGATCGGCGAAGCGGTTCGCCGTCTCCATCCGGCGCGAGCCGACCGCGACCACCCGGCCCGACTCGGTGCAGGCCAGGTCGGCGGCGAAGCTGTCGGCGATCCAGCCCGTCCCGATCAGTCCCCAGCGCAGCGGTTCGCTCATCGGTTCGTCCTTTCCAGTTCAGGCGGTTGACGCGCTCAGGAAGCTGATTGCCGGCGCTCCGAGAGAGTGTAAAGCCGCGTCAAGGGCCGGTACACCGGCCTCGCGGAGGTTGAGAGCGAAGCCGGTGCACTCGATCGTGTTCCCGAGCTGGCCGTTACGGATAGCCGGGGATGGTGGAGGTGGTTGTGTTCGTCGTCGTAGTGCCCGCTGTCTTTGCCAGAGCACCGCTGGTCTTGAGCGCGAACCAGATTCCTCCGATGCCTTCGCCGTTGATGTTCCCGGCCTTGGCATCCGGCGCGTAGCGATAGAGCGGCTTACCGAAGTAGGTCACCTGGAAGCGTCCGTCCGGGCGCTTGATCTTGCCGAGCTTGGCGAGATTGATGCCCGGGCCGGCCTTCACCGTCGCCGTCTTGCCGACGATCAGCGGCGGCCAGACCGCCGTACATGCGCCCGTACATTTGATCGAGCCCTTCTCCTTTGTGTTGTGGTAGAGCGTGAACCCGCGAGAGTTGACGACGATCTTGCCTAACGTCGGGTTCTTCGCCGAGTTCACCGTCACCGCGGCTGCCAGCGCCACCCCGGCGCCGACGAGCGCGAGAGCGGCAAACAGCGCCACAACGCGGACGAGCCTTGTCCTCATCTCGACTCCTTCCTCGAAACTCCCGCGACACGATCGCCGCCGCTAACGAGGCCCGTTCGAACCTGTTCGCTGCCACGATTTGACGGCATTTTCCCTTTCGCGCTCACGGGATGAGATTGTCCCCCCGGCTCGATTTCGGAAACCCGCCGCAGCGCCGGTTGCACGCCTTGGCCGAAATAAGCCTGACGACTTCCGTCGGTGAAAAGCGCCTTTGCGTCGAGCCGCTGCGGCCGACATGCGTAGCCCTTTCCCCGCCTCGGTGCTCCTGGCGCCACCGGGGCTGCGCTGGCAAAGGAGGCGAAGGCTGCGGAGCGCCGGACAGTACGCCCGTACGGACAAGCTCCGCAGTCGAAACATCCTGCAGTCCAGCGTCGTTCCGGTGGCGTCAGGCGCCGTGACAGCGCTTAAATTTCCGACCGGAACCGCACCAGCAGGGATCGTTGCGACCCATCTTTTCGTGCTCGGAGACAACGCGCTGCTGGCTTAGCGGTTGACGCGCGCGCGCTCCGTTTCCGGTCTCGACTCCGGCCGTCGCTCCGGCGGCGGCGATCGCGTCGGCGCCGGCCATCGAGTCGTGCTCGTAGCTGAGCCCCATGCCCGGCGTCGTATCCGCCGCCGGCGCCGTCTGCTCCACTATCGCCTGGGCGTCCTGAGGCTCGATCTGTACGTGGTAGAGGTTGAAGACGACCTCTTCGCGAATCGCGCCGCCCAGCTCCTCGAACATCTTGTGGCCCTCGGCGGTGTATTCGACCAGCGGGTCTTTCTGCGCCATCGCGCGCAGGTGCACGCCCTCGCGCAGGTAGTCCATGTTGTCGAGGTGCTCGCGCCAGCGGTTGTCGACGACCTGGAGCACGATGAAACGCTCGAGGTCGCGCATCAGCCCGGGCTGTAGCCCCTCGAACTCGTCCTCCTTGGCCTTGTACTCGTCGAGCGCGTCGGCGCGGAACTCCTCGGTGAGGGCGACGTGCTCCAGCGGGATCTCGTCCTCCTTCAGCTCCTCCGCGGTGATGCTCGAGCCGTAGAGCGCCTGCATGGTGCCGCAGAGGCCGGCCAGATCCCACTCCTCCGAGAACTCGCTGGAGGTGAAGTTGTCGACCGCTTGCTCGATCGCCTCGACGATCCACTGCTTGACGTCGCCCGAGAGATCCTCGCCGTCGAGCACGCGCCGGCGCTGCTCGTAGATGACCTGGCGCTGCTTGTTCATCACCTCGTCGTACTTGAGCACGTGCTTGCGCGAGACGAAGTTCATCTCCTCGACCTTCTTCTGCGCGCCCTCGATCTGGCGCGAGAGGATGCGGTGCTCGATCGGCTCTCCGTCGGGAACGCGCGAGATCTCCATCACGCGCTTGATCCGGTCGCCCGCGAACAGGCGCACCAGATCGTCTTCTCCCGACAGATAGAAGCGAGTCTCGCCCGGGTCGCCCTGGCGGCCGGAACGGCCGCGCAGCTGGTTGTCGATGCGGCGCGCCTCGTGCCGCTCGGTGCCGATCACATACAGGCCACCGAGTCCGACGACGCCCGGCCCGAGCTGGATGTCGACGCCACGACCAGCCATGTTCGTGGCGATCGTGACCGCGTGCGGCTGGCCCGCGTCCTTGATGATCTCGGCCTCGCGCTCGTGCTGCTTGGCGTTCAGGACGTTGTGCTTGATGCCGGAGCGCTCGAGCAGCTGCGAGAGAAACTCGGAGGTCTCGACAGCGATCGTGCCGACCAGAACCGGCTGGCCGTGCGCGTAGCGCTCCTTGATGTCCCTGGCAACCGCCTCGAACTTGCTCTCCTTGCTCTTGAAGATGAGGTCGTTCCCGTCCTTGCGGACAACCGGCTCGTTGGTCGGGATCTCGACCACACCGAGGTCGTAGATCTCGACGAACTCCTTCTCCTCGGTCTTGGCGGTACCGGTCATGCCGCCCAGCTTCTCGTACAGGCGGAAGTAGTTCTGCAGGGTGATCGTGGCCAGGGTCACATGCTCCTCGCGGATGCGCACGCCCTCTTTGGCTTCGACCGCTTGATGCAGCCCCTCCGACCAGCGGCGACCCTCCATGACGCGGCCGGTGAACTCGTCGACGATCTTGACCTCGCCGTCCTGGATTACGTACTCGACGTCGCGGTTGTAGAGCGACTGCGCGCGCATCGCCTGCGTCATGTGGTTGACGAGCTGCGAGTTCTGCGGCGCGTAGAGGTTCTCGATTCGGAGCGCGCGCTCGACCTTCTCGATTCCGGGCGGGAACGGCGAGACGGTCATGTGCTTCTCGTCGTACTCGTAGTCGGCGTCGGGCGGCGGCTCCTTGCGCAGCGGATCGGCGCGAATGCCGTGCAGCTGCTTGATCACGCGGGCGAAGTCGTAATAGATCTTGGCCGCCGTCTCGGGCTGGCCGGAGATGATCAACGGCGTCCTCGCCTCGTCGATCAGGATCGAGTCGACCTCGTCCACGATCGCGTAGTGGTGTCCGCGCTGGACGAGCTCCTCCTTGGCGACGGCCATGTTGTCGCGCAGATAGTCGAAGCCGAACTCGGAGTTGGTGCCGTAGGTGACGTCGCAGTCGTAGGAGGCCTTGCGCTCGGCGAAGGGCATCATGTTCTGTACGAAGCCGACCTTCATGTCGAGGCGCTCGAAGACGCCGCGGTTCCATTCGGCGTCGCGCCTCGCCAGGTAGTCGTTGACCGTGACCAGGTGAGCGCCCTTGCCGGTCAGGGCGTTCAGATACAGCGCCAGCGTGGCGACGAAGGTCTTGCCCTCGCCGGTCTTCATCTCGGCGATGTCGCCCTCGTGCAGGACGATGCCGCCCATCAGCTGGACGTCGAACATGCGCTGGCTCGACTCGCGCCGGCGCGCCTCGCGCACGGCGGCGAAGGCCTCGGGCAGCACATCGTCGAGTGCTTCGCCGTTCTCGAGCCGCTGCTTGAACTCGGCTGTCTTTCCGCGCAGCTCGGCGTCAGAGAGGTTGACAAAACCGGGCTCGAGGCTCGTGATGTATTGGGCCGTCGACTGGATCCGCTTCAGCCGCCGGCCCTCGCCGACGCGCAGCAGACGCTCGAAGGATGCCCCCACTTCGGTCATGTTGAAAGGTTACAGGGAAGCTGCGCTAGCGCTCCGGCCCGACGCGGTCCGGTGCGCGCGAGTCCGCCGGCAACGACGCCGCCGGGCTTGGACCCAATTGGCTCGGTCATGACCTCTCGGCGAGGCGACCGAGCTCAGAGCAGGTCGACCGAGACCTCCCAGACCGATTCATCGACGTTCTCGAGCCTGAGCAGGCAGGGCGCCGACTCTTCGAGGATCGATTCCGCCTCCGCGCTGGCGAGCTCGTAGCGGACACCATCGAGCACCGCCGTCCGCTGACCGTCGGGGAGCGCGAAGACGACCAGCTCCTCGCCGTCCAATCCGGGCAGCTCAACCGTCTCGATCTCGCTCGCCACGACAACGAAGCGCTGCCCCTCGACGCGCAAGGCCCGCGCCCGGTAGGGCGCCTGGAGCCTCTTTTCGACCGCGTCGGCGAGGACGCCGAGATCGCTGTCTCCCTCCTGCTCCTCGACGATGATCAATCGCTCGGGCAGGGCAACGAACACGGCGTAGTCGCCCGCTACATCCGACGCGAGGAGCGACACGACAACGCCGCGAGCCTCCTCGGCGCTTTCCCCCTGCTCGGAGGCTGCGGGCGCCTCGGGCACCGAGCTCTCCTCATCGACCTTCTTGGCCTTGAAACCCGAGACGAGATCCTTCTCGCTCTGCGGGCGCGTGTACAGCGGCTCGTCTTTCTCTTCTGCTGGCAAGGGGCGCCTTTCTCGAGTTCGTATCCGTCAAAACATGTTACGGACTTGGCGGAGACCGTGGCTTCGAGCTCGGCGCATCAGGGCTCCGGCTTAGCCGCGGAATCGGGCCCGCGCAGCCAGGCCACAGCTTGCTCGAGTGTCTCGAACACCCTGATCGGAGTGCCCGGTTGCACATCGGAATAGGCCTTGAACATGCGCCCGAGCCCATATCTCAGCGGCGAGTCGGCGCCGACGACACCGGCCGCGCGCCCCGCGACGTTGCCCGCGAACCGCGCCCGGAGGCCGGCGACCTGCTCGATCTCGGCGCCCGTCAGCGCAGAGACGTCAACCTTCGTGTGATCGACGATCAGGTCAACGCCCGGCCGGAGCTGCGGATCCGAGGCCAGAGCCCGCATCATGGCCTCGTAGCCCGCGACCGAGGCCAGGCCCGAGGTCCGGCAGACGACCAGCGTCGGGTCGATCCACTCG
>JADGPD010000060.1 GCA_017882615.1 Thermoleophilia bacterium | reverse complement strand
CGTCTTCTCATATCCGGGGCTCGGTTATCAGATCTACAGGGCGATCACAAACAAGGACTACTTCGTGATTCAGGGGATCTTCCTCTTCATCATCGTCGGCGTCCTGGTCGCCAACTTCATTGTCGACATCGTCTACGTTCTCGTCGATCCGAGAACGAGAATCGGAATGCAAGGCGGACAGGCATGACGGTTTCGGGGGGCGCCGTCCCGCGCTGAGCCCCGGGAGGATTCGGCTCACTCGTTCAGCGCCTCATCCGAGCGCTCGGCCGGCGTGCTTCGGCGCCGGCCTGAGCGCGTTACGAGTCGCGCCTTGCTTCCGTAGCGCCATCCACCTGTCCCTCTAGACTGCCTTCGTGTCCACGCCCGAGGTTCCCGAAGGCTCGATTCCCGTCCTCGACCACGGCTTTGTCAGGCTCGACGACGCGATGGCGAGCGACCTATCGGTGGTCAACGCGGCCCGGGTCAGCTTCGCCCGCCATAAGCAGGAGATGGAGTCCGAGGACGAGGGGCTGATCGGCTTCCTGTTGCGCAACAGGCACGGGACGCCCTTCGAGCACAACTCCTTTCGCTTCCACGTGCGCTGTCCGATCTTCGTCATGCGCGAGTGGATCAGACACCGCTGGTCGTCGTTCAACGAGTTCAGCATGCGCTACACGCGTGCGAACGACGACTTCTATGTCCCGGCGCTAGAGGACATGCGCCAGCAGGTCGGAAAGCCCGGCTCTTACTCCTTCGAGCCGGTTGAGCCGGAGCTTGCCGAGACGGCGCGAGCCGAGATGGAGAAGGCGAACAAGGCCTCGTACGCGACCTACGATCGGCTGATCGAGGCCGGGATAGCCCGCGAGCTGGCGCGGACGGTGCTCCCCGTCGCCGCCTACACCGAGTTCTACTGGACGGTCAACGCCCGCTCGCTGATGAACTTTCTCTCGCTCAGAAACGCCGAGGCCGCGCAACGCGAGATTCATCGCTACGCCGAGGTGGTCGAGGGCTTGTTCGCCGAGCGCATGCCGCTGACTCACGCCGCCTTCGTCTCGGCGGGACGCACCGCTCCCTGAAGCTAGTCGCGGGCCGTCAAATCGGGACGCCCTAGCTCGTCACGGGCTCGCGAACGCTAGACCGTCCGAGCGACGATCTCGCCGATAAAGGTCGCGCCGGTACGCTCGCGTGCGATTCTCCAGCCGCGCGGCTTCAGTAGCAGTCCGGGGTAGCTCAGCTTGACTTGCGTCGTGCCCTCGCCGACCGCAAACGCGCCGCAGCGTATTAACCCATGGTTGTGGCTGAGCACGTAAAGAGAGTAGTGCTCGCCGGCGGGCAGGATCGGAAGGCCGCGTACCGTCACGAGCAGCGGAGTGTTTTCGCCCGGTGTGTTCGGCCCTCCCTGCACGCTGCCGACCGACTCCGCTGCCGCACTGGTTCCCCTCAGCGGCGAGAACCAGCTTGTGCTGAACGTGGAGTCGTGCCTGCCCGTCGCGTAGCCGGTGAAGAAGATGGCTATCCCGAGTAGCAGGAGGCCGAGCAGTGCGACCTCGCGTCGCCGCTCGCTTCGCTTGCGAGCCGCCTCTGAGAGCGCCGATGGAGAAGCAGCGTCTCCACCGGCCGGTTTCCCTTTGGATTCTGGCCGATGCACAGTCACAGAGTCATAGCACGACCGGCTTCGCGCTCGCACGCATGGCCGTGGCGCTATGCTCAGGCCAGGTCCGAAGCACTGTGGTACTCCCAAACAGTGGCTATTGCTCGGCTTTGTAAGTGACTTTTCCTCGACACGAGAATTAGGTGAACATGGGAACCGCACTGCTCGTACTCGCTGGTTATCTCGCCGGCAGCATCCCCTTCGGTTACTGGCTCGTGCGCCTGTTGCGGGGTCAGGACATCCGCCGGCTCGGTAGCGGGAATATCGGCGGCACGAACGTCTGGCGTTCCTTCGGCGCCCGCTTTGGCGTCCCGGTCGTACTCTTCGACATCCTGAAGGGCTTTGTCCCCGCGCTAGTCGCCTCGCTGACGCACGGCTCGCTCGTGGCTGTTTTGACCGGGGCTGCCGCGATGCTCGGGCACTGGCGACCGCTCTTCATGCGCTTTCGTCGCGGCGGCAAGCTGGTCGCGACCTGCGGCGGCGCGGTGTTCGGCATCGCTCCGCTCGTTGCAGTTGTGGGCCTAACCGTCTGGGGGCTGGTCTTCCTCGCGGGCCGCTATGCGTCGCTCGCTTCGATCCTGGCGGCGGTCTCGCTTGTTCCCGCCGCGCTCCTACTGGGGCAGGACCTTTCGGTGGTCATCTTCATGGGCGCCGGCGCCCTGGCCATCGTCTGGCTACATCGCGCCAATATCGTGCGGCTGGTTCATGGCGAGGAGCATCGCTTTCGGCTCTGGCACAGATGGCGTAAGCCAGTCGGTCCGCCGCAGGCTCACACCAGATAGCGGCGCGGCGGTATAGATCAGCTCGCGGAGTCCGCGGACTCGTCTGCGGCGGTCTCGTCTTCGTCTGGCTCTGCCTCGGCGACAGGCGCCTCGAGCTCCTCGCTCGCCGGCTCGCTGACCGGTTCAGTGACCGGCTCGCTCACGGGCTCGCCGGGCGCCACGGTCACCTCTTGCTCGGGAGTGAGCTCGCCGCCCTCGGGAACCACGAGCGTCTTCACCTCGACGCTCACCTCTTCGAAGATGTGGACAGGCACCGCGAAGCTTCCGATGCGCTTGAGTGGATCGGAAAGCTCGATCTTGCGCCGATCGATGCGAATCTTGCGCGTGCGCCAGATCTCATCGGCGATGTCGCTGGGGGTGACCGAGCCGAAGAGCGCGCCGGTCGGGCCGGCCTTCACCTCGAAGCGGAGCACTGTCTTGCGCAGCTTCTCGGCGATCGCCTCGGCCTGCTCGGCGCTCCGCGCTTCTTGCAGCGCCCGACGGGAGTCTCGCTTTCGGATCTCCTCGACCTTGCCCGGGGTTGCCAACTCGGCCAGCTGGCGCGGAAACAAGAAGTTGCGCGCATAGCCGCGCGCCACCGAAACGACATCGCCGCGTAGCCCGATTTTCTCCACGTCCTTAAGGAGGATGACGTCCATTCTGCGCTCCTTATTCCGACACGTAGGGGAGAAGGGCCATCTCGCGCGCTCGCTTGATCGCGACCGCCAGCTGCCGCTGGTGGCGACGGCAGACGCCGGTGATGCGCCTGGCCCGGATCTTGCCGCGCTCGGACATGTAACGGCGAAGGGCGCCCGGGTTCTTCCAGTCGATCTCCTCGACGTGGTCCTTACAGAAATTGCATCCCCTGCGCCGGGTCGGCATCGAGCTGGGGCTCATGCGCTTGCGCTTCTTGTCCTGCTGAGCCAAGGTCTCTCCTTCTAGAACGGAATGTCGTCGTCGGTGTTCGGGCCGAAGTCGGCGTTCGCGGCCGGCGTGCCCTGGGGGACAAAGCTGGAGCTTTCGCCGCTCGCCTCGCGGCTACCGAGGAACTGAACGTTCTCGGCGATGATCTCGACCGCCTGGCGCTTGGTGCCGTCTTGGGCGTCCCACTCGCGCCAGTCGAGCCTGCCGTCGATCGCGACCGGCCGGCCCTTGGCGAGGTACTGCGCGCAGCTTTCGCCCTGGTTGCCCCAAACGGTGACGTCGAAGTAGTTGGGCTTGTCGCCCCACTGCCCCGTCGCC
The DNA here is from genome assembly GCA_017882615.1 of Thermoleophilia bacterium. Lineage (GTDB taxonomy): Bacteria > Actinomycetota > Thermoleophilia > Gaiellales > Gaiellaceae > Fen-549. The sequence goes on along the minus strand of JADGPD010000060.1, from coordinate 7,568 downwards.
GAGTCCTTCTGGCGGGTGTTGACGGCGACTCGGAGCTTGCAGACCGACGTCCCGCTTGGGGTTTGGCGGAGCTCCGGATCGCGGGTCAGGTTGCCAACGAGGACGACGCGGTTGATGTTGGCCATGGTTTCTCCTCCCTGAACGAACGAACGTTCGCTGAGGTTACTCGTCCTCCTGGACGGGATCGGGCTCGACAGGGCTGGCGCTCACTGGCGCCACTACCGGCGCCGACGTGCTCGAGCCTTTGACTCGGCGTACCGCCATGTGCCGAAGCACGGCGTCGTCGATCTTGAGCAGGCGCGAGACCTCGTTCAGCACCTCGGGCGGGGCGGAGAAGGTCAGGAGGTGGTAGATGCCCTCGCTCTTGTGCAAGATCTCGTAGGCGAGGCGCCGGCGGCCCCAGGGGGAGTGCTTCTCCCAGACTCCGCCGCCCTCCACAACCTGCGTGCGAATGCGGTCAACGACCTCCTGCTGACGGTCTTCCGCCAGCTCGGGGTCGAGCATTATCAGGACCTCGTAATCGGTCACGGGCTCCCGTATCTCCTTCCTTCGGTCTTGTTCGGCCTCGCTCGAGTCGTCGCGCGGGACACGCGCCGGTTCACGAGGCAGGAAGCGGCGATGAGTGTAGCATCGCGCCATGCTCTGGGCTGCCCGTGTGCTCGCGCGCACCTTCGGAACGGTCTGGGAATTGCTCTCCCGGCTTCGCCGGCGACCCGCCGCGCCCGATCCCGCCGAGGAGCTTCGGCTCAGGTTAGCCGACGCTCGCGCGCGTGACATCGAAACGGCCGGCGCAGTGGTCGAGCCCGTGCCGGAGCAGGTGCAGCGCGATCAGGAACCGAGCGAGCCGGCCGCAAGCGATGTAGAGGATCTCAGGCGTGACGTGCACGCGCGCGGCCGGGCGCTGAGCGAGAAGATGCGCGGCGCGAGCGGAAAAGACTGAGAGCCCGGTCGCGCATCTTTCGCAGGACGTACCAGTGGTTGCGCTAGCTCGTGTACGGGTTGTCCCAGCTCGACGGCGTGAAGACGGTGCCCACCGCTGCGCCGATGGCGAGCACCGAAGTGTTCGGCTCGAGCGCAAAGGCGGTGCGCTTGAGCGTCGGGTCGGGGATGAAGACGAGCGAGCCCGTCTTGACTTCGATCTTCTCGTCGCCGAGCTCGAAGCGCGCCTTACCCGCAAGCACGACGTAGAGCTCCTGGTGGGCGCTACCTTCCTCGGTGTGCTCTTCGATCACGCGGGAGCCGGTCTCGCGCCCGACGAAGGCGTTGACGCCGAAGGCCTCGATTCCGAGCTTGGCTCTGAGCGGCTTCCAGCTGCCGCCGTCTTCGGGCTTCTCGCCTCCGAACGACTCGACGGTGTCGATGTCGGTAACGATGTACTTGCTATCCAAGATGACTTCTCCTTCGTTCGAATCGGACTCGTTGAGGGTGTCCGGCGTCGCCGCCGGGCTGCCCGGGCGAGGAGGTCGTACTGGCGCTCGCGTAGAACAATGCGGGCGAGCTCGGGATGCACGATCAACACTTGAAATACTCCTCGGTAGACGACTAACTGGCGTTATAATATGAGTGGTTACATAACTTGTCAAGCTTAAACGGTGGTTAGCAGATGAACGCTGTGCCGGATCAGTTAGAGATCGTTCAGGCCTTCGTGAACACGGCCGATGTCGGCTCGGGCTCGGACGAGCTCGATACGCCGCCTGCGCTTGTGGCCTGGCTTGCGGAGCACGCTCTGATCGAGAAAGGTACGGCGGCGAGCGAGAAGGATCTGGAGCGCACGCGGGCCTTGCGCGAGGCGTTGCGAGCCCTCCTCTACGCCAACGCCGGCGGCGAGCTCGATCCGAAGGCACCGCCTGTGCTCGACGCGGCGGCCGAGCGAGCCGGGCTTCGGCTTTACTTCTGCGCCGACGGATTTGCCGGCCTGATGTCTTGCGCGGAGGGCGTTGACGGGGCGCACGGGCGCCTGCTCGAAATCGTCGCCGAGGCGATGCGAGGCGGAACCTGGACGCGGCTCAAGGCCTGTCGCAGCGACGACTGCCGCTGGGCTTTCTTCGACGGCTCCAAGAATCACTCGCGCGCCTGGTGCTCGATGGCGGTCTGCGGAAACCGGGCCAAGGCGCGAGCGTTTCGCGAGCGGCAGGCCGGCGCCTGAGAGAAGCGCTCGCCGCGATTGAGAGGAAGCCCGCCCTGGGTAATAGGCTCTCTATGAGAGAAGAAAGCGCCAAGCGATGAACCCCACCTTCACGATCGGCCGCATTGCCGGCATCCGCATCTCCCTCAACTGGAGCTGGTTGATCATCTTCGCCCTGATCGTCTGGTCGCTGGACGTGAGCGTCTTCCCCGCACAAGATCCCGGGCTCTCGCACACGACCTATCTGATCATGAGCCTGGTCGCGGCAGTCGTCTTCTTTGTCTCGATCCTGCTGCACGAGATCGGTCACTCGATCGTCGCCCGTCGCAACGGAATGGAGATCGAAGGCATCACGCTCTGGCTCTTCGGCGGCGTCTCCCAGTTCAAGGAGAAGTTCTCGAGCCCCGGATCCGAGTTCCGCATCGGCATTGCGGGCCCGGCCGTCTCCCTGGTGCTCGGAGCGATCTTCGTCGGGCTGGCCGTATTGGTGAACTTCACCACGCCGGTCGACGGCACTCTGGCCTGGCTCGGCTACATCAACCTGCTCTTGCTCGTCTTCAACCTGCTGCCCGCTCTCCCGCTCGACGGCGGGCGCGTGCTCAGATCCGCGCTCTGGAAGGCGAAAGGCGACTTCGCCTGGGCCACGAGGATCGCGGCGGGAATCGGGAAAGGCTTTGGCTACTTGATGATCGGCGGCGGTGTCCTTCTCTTCGTCGCCTATCGCTCCGCCAGCGGTATCTGGCTGGCCCTGATCGGCTGGTTCCTACTCAGCGCCGCGGGCGGCGAGGTTCGCTACCTTGCGGCTAGTCAAGCTCTCGAGGGGCTGCACGTTCGCGATCTGATGACGCGCGATCCGGTGACCGCCTCGGCGGACGAGACGCTGGGCCAGTTCGTGGACTCGCTCGCCGGCCGGGCGAAGCACAGCACGTATCCGGTCGTCTCGAACGGCGATGTTCTGGGACTTCTCCCCTTCCGCTCGATCGCCCATTTCCCACGTAGCGACTGGGACGGCCGGCTCGTTCGAGACAGCATGCTGGGAAGCGATCAGGTTCCTGTTCTCGACACGGAAGACAGCGCCGAAGACGCACTGACCGAGCTGATGGGAGGACAGATCCACCGCGGCCTCGTCGTCCACGACGGGGGCCTGGTGGGCTTCATCTCGATCTCCGACATCGGCCGCGTCCTCAATCAGCGAAGCGCGTTCAGGCGCTGATCCCCTTCCGGCTCCTCGCGCTGGCTCGGCCCGGCGCCTTGTGGTGCTTCTTGCTGTCGCTCAGCTCGTGGTGCTCGAGCACGATGCGGACGGCCTCGGCGGGCTCGTCCGTGCGTGAAAGGAGCTTCAGGTCGTCGGGGGAGATCATCTTCTTGCCGAGCAGCTCGCGGCGGATCCATTTCACCATCTCTTCCCAGTAGTCGCAGTCCATCAGCACAACCGGAAAGTGGAATATCTCGCCGACCTGAATCAAGGTCAGCGACTCGAACAACTCGTCCATCGTGCCGAAGCCGCCCGGAAAGATGACGAAGCCCTCGGCCGCTTTCACGAACATCGTCTTGCGGGCGTAGAAGTGATCGAAGGTGAGGCTGAGGTCTGTGTAGGGATTCGCCGCCTGCTCGTGCGGCAGGCGGATGTTGAAGCCGACCGAGAGACCGCCGGCTTCCTGCGCACCGCGGTTGGCGGCCTCCATGATCCCCGGCCCTCCGCCGGTCACGACCGCCCAGCCCGCACGGGCGAATTCGCGCCCCACGTCGCGTGCCAGGTTGTAGAAGTGCTCGCCTTCGGGCACTCGCGCCGAGCCGAAGACCGCGACCGCCGGCCTGTCTATCTCGTCCACGGCCTCGAAGCCGCGCCGGAACTCGGCGGCGATCATCTGCACGTGGCGCTCGTGCTCGCCGTTGCCGCTGGAGAGAACCTCGCGGTCGTCGGGCCTTTTCGGGGTGTCGGGCATTAGAAGTGGCGGTGAACGTGTGTGTGGGTCATGGCCAGCGCGAGCAGTATGGCGAGCCCGAAGTAGCCAATAGCGATTCCCAAACGCTGCCAGGGCGTCACCTTGTAGTACTCGCGCTCGCGCGCCTCGTGTCGCGATTGCCAGCGATGGAAAAGCTCGTAGGCGGCCAGGACGAGGACGATGAGCAGGATCGGGTTGGGCGCGAAGTAGACGAGCCCCGCAAGAGCGGCAAAACCGACGATCCAAATCGCCGGATGAAGAGCGGCCACGACTCGTCCTCCGTCGAGCGGCACGATCGGCAGCAGGTTGAAGAGATTGAGAAAGAAGCCGACGTAGGCGAGCGCGAGTAGCAAGGGGGAGTGATACGCGCTCGCGAAGCCCCAGAGGATCAATGCTCCTATTGAGCCGACGAGCGGGCCCGCGAGCGCCAGGCGCGCCTCTCGCCAGGCATTGTGCGGCATCTCTCGCAGAAGAATGGCCGCGCCCATGAAGGGGATGAAAACCGGCGCGCTCACAGGCAAGCCCTGCCGCCTGGCTTCGAGCGCGTGGCCCGATTCGTGTACGAGCATCAGCAGCACGAAACCGAGACCGAAACGCCAGCCCCAAATAACCGCGTAGGCCCCGATCGAGACGACCATCGAACCGGCCGTCGTGAACAGCGGGAGCTTGAGCCCGACCAGGAGCACCGCCTTGAACTTGAGCAGGAGGGCGCCGAGCGCAACGAAGGGCGCCGCCAGTTTCTTGAGGAAACTGCTTGGAGCCCCTTCCGGCTGAGCCGGCTCCGGCTCGACCGTTGGCTCGAACGAGCCCGGCACGTAATTGGGCGGCTCGAGCTGAGGGGCGCCCTCCCCCTCGGTGGGCCCTTGCCACTTGCGATATGTGTCGCTCGGCGTCATTCGGCTTGCTTCGCTTACGTGGCGCATCTCCCTCTCGCGAGGGGCGCAGTCACCACGTTATCGGCTGCCATCCAGCTACGGCTGATAGCCATTGGCGCGGGGAACGCCCTACCCGCCCGCCGCCGCCTCCAGATGCGTACGATTGCGGCCGTGGCAGCGTCAGACGACAAGCTTTCCAGCGAAGCCGGAATCGAGATCAAGCCGGTCTACACGGTCGAGGACGTGGCGGGGCTCGAGGCCGAGCTGCCGGGCTCCTATCCGTTTACGCGCGGTCCCTACGAGACGATGTACCGCGGTCGCCCCTGGACGATTCGCCAGTACGCCGGCTTCGGCTCGGCCGAGGAGACGAACGAGCGCTTTCGCTACCTGCTCGGAAAGGGCCAAACGGGGCTCTCGGTGGCCTTCGACCTGCCCACTCAGCTTGGCTACGACTCCGACCACCCGCTCGCGGAGGGCGAGGTTGGGCGCACCGGCGTAGCGATCGACTCACTGGCCGATCTGGAACTGCTCTTCTCGGAGATCCCGCTCGACCAGGTCTCGACCTCGATGACGATCAACGCCCCGGCGGCGCTGCTCTTGCTCCTCTACGAGCTCGTCGCCGAGAAGCAGGGAGTCCCGCCCGAGAAGCTGCGCGGAACCGTCCAGAACGACATCCTCAAGGAGTATGTGGCGCGAGGCAACTACATCTTCCCGCCGCGGCCCTCGATGCGAATCACGACCGACCTGTTCGCCTATTGCGAGGAGCGCCTGCCCGGCTTCAACACCATCTCGATCTCGGGCTACCACATCCGCGAGGCGGGCTCGACGGCGGTGCAGGAGCTCGCCTTCACGCTCGCCAACGGCATCGCCTACTGCCAGGCCGCGGTCGAGGCCGGAATGTCGCCCGATCGCTTCGGCGCGCGTCTGTCCTTCTTCTTCAACGCCCACAACAACTTCTTCCAGGAAGTAGCCAAGTTCAGGGCGGCGCGGCGCCTCTGGGCGAAGATCATGAGCGAGCGCTTCGGAGCTGCGAATCCGAAGGCGCAGATGCTTCGCTTCCACGCCCAGACCGGCGGCTCGACCTTGACCGCGCAGCAGCCCGAGAACAACATCGTTCGGGTCGCGCTGCAGGCCTTCTCGGCCGTCTGCGGCGGCGCCCAGTCGCTGCACACGAACTCCTTCGACGAGGCGCTGGCGCTACCGACCGAGCACGCGGTGCGGATCGCGCTCAGGACGCAGCAGATCCTGGCTCACGAAGCCGGCTCCACCGACAGCGCCGATCCTCTCGGCGGCTCCTACTTCATCGAGGCGCTGACGAGCGAGCTGGAGAGCCACGCGATGGAGTTAATCGAGCGGATCGATTCGCTCGGCGGCGCAGTGGCGGCCATCGAGCAGGGCTTCGTCCAGGCCGAGATCGAGGAGGCCTCCTACCAACACCAGCTCGAGGTCGAAGCGGGCGAGCGAGTGATCGTCGGCGTCAACCGCTTCCAGGAAGAGGCCGACGCCAAGACAGTCGAGCTGCACCGGATCGATCCCGAGATCGAACGGCGCCAGCGCGAGCGCACCCAGGCAGTGCGGGCCGGGCGGGACGGCGCGGCGGTGGAGAAGGCGCTCCAGGCCGTGCGCGAAACGGCGCGAGGAAGCGAGAATCTGCTCCCGGTGATGCGCGTGGCGCTGGCGCTCCAGGCCACGATCGGCGAGATCTGCACCGTGTTGCGCGATGAGTTCGGCACCTTCGACAAGGCCTGAGCGATGAGCTTCGAGCTTCGACACGGCGTCAACATCTCCCACTGGCTGTCGCAGTCGGAGCGGCGTGGGGAGGAACGGCGCGCCTGGTTCGTCCAGGCGGACGTCGAGCGCCTCGCCGCCTGCGGCTTCGACCACCTGCGCTTCCCCGTCGACGAGGTGCAGCTTTGGGACGAGCAGGGCGAGCGCGAGCCCGAGGCCTTCGAGCTGCTCGAGCAGGCGCTCGACTGGTGCGAGCAGGCGGATCTCCGCGCGGTCGTCGACCTGCACATCGTCCGCTCTCACTACTTCAACGTCGACTCCAACCCGCTCTTCGCCGAGCCGTCCGAGCAGGACAAGTTCTGCGTTCTCTGGGCGGATCTCTCTCGAGCGCTGGCGCACTGGCCCGTGGACAAGGTCTGCTACGAGCTGCTGAACGAGCCCAAGGCTCCCGTTGACGAAGACTGGAACAAGCTCGCCGCTCGCGCGCTCGCCGAGGTGCGCGCGCACGAGCCCGCGCGAGTGGTCGCGATCGATTCCAACGGCACCGCCGATCCGCGCATGTTCTCGGGCCTACGCGTTCCCGAGGACGAGAACCTCATTCTCAGCTTCCACTTCTACGATCCGCTCCTGTTCACGCACTACCGCGCCCCCTGGAGTGGGGTGAAGGTCTACGAAGGCCCGATCGACTACCCGGGCGAGCTGCTCTCGCGGGAGGATTGGGACGCACTTCCCCAGAGCGTGCGCTGGGAGGCCAGGAACGAAGCGGTATTCGCACCCCCCGACATCGAGCGCCTGCTCGAGCCCGCGCTCGCGCTGGCCGAGAAGACCGGCCTACCGCTCTGGTGCGGAGAGTTCGGGGCGCTGGGCACCACCTCGGCGCAGGCTCGCGAGCGC
>JADGPD010000059.1 GCA_017882615.1 Thermoleophilia bacterium | reverse complement strand
TCGGCGAAGAAGACGCCCGGCGTACCGCCCATGCCCTTGTCGTAGAACTGCTCGCCCCAGGCCGCGAACATCTCGACGTGCTTGATGCCGTAGCCCTGCTCGACCTGAATCGAGCGGATGATCTGGTTGATGCAGGCGACCGAGTTGCCGCGCGGGCAGCGCGCCTGGCAGGTGTAGCAGGAGAAGCAGTACCAGAGCACGTCGTCCGTGAGCAGCGTCGGATCGCCCTCCAGGGCGCGGCGGGCGATCTCACGCGGCGAGTACTCGGTGAAGCGGGCGGCCGGGCAGCCCGAGGTGCAGATGCCGCACTGGATGCAGGAGAGGAAGCCCTCCTTGTGGTCGTGCATGCGCGGGTCGTTGGCGATGCGGTCGACCAGCTCCTGGCGAGACGTGGGGCGCTCGCTGAACGAGTTGTCGGCGATGACCGAGTAGGGGTTCGGCTTCTTCTCGCTGCTCGTCTTCTTCTTCTCGTCAGTCATCGGCTTCTCCATCGGCAGTGGTCGCGGCGGATGTGGCCGCCTGGAAGAACTCGGGCCAGAAATAGACGTGAACCTTCGCCTTGGCGCCGCGCACGGCCGAGCGCACGTTGTCGCGGCAGAGCAGGCAGGGCGTGACGATCGGCGCCTCGTTCTCCGCGGCGAAGGCGATCAGGTTGCCGACCGCCTCGGTCGGCCCGCGGAACATGGCGCCGAGCGCGCCGCAGCAGCCCGCGTGCAGGCCGGGGTAGGAGGTCACCAGCTCGGCTCCGGCGAGCTCGGCCGCACCGGCCAGCGACTCGAGCGCCGTCTCGCGATCGGTCAGGCAGCCGACGTAGGGGACGAAACGCGGCGCGGCGGCCAGCAGCCTACGATCCTCGCGCCGAGCGTGCTCGACCAGCGCCTGCCAGACGGGCACGGTCTCGATCTCGACTTCCTGCAAGCTGTAGTCGCAGGCCGGGCAAACGGTGAAGACCGAGCTGTCGGTCTCGAGCTTGGCCGGGATTTCCCCGCGCGAGCCGTGCCCGCAGCAGCCGGCGCCTGCCTGCTCGGCGAGCGGGAAGCCGAGCTCGCGCGCCACACGAGCGGTGGCGTGGAAGGCCTCCTTGTCTTGCTGCAGCGAGCAACCGGCGTAGAAGGGCTTCGGCTCCGTGCCCTCGACGGTCAGGCGCGGCGTGCGGCGCACCTTGCCGCTCGCCATCTTGACGCCCATCGTCGCGGTCGCGACGAGGTCGCTGGGAATGAAGCCGCGCGACACCATCGCCGTGCCGAAGAGCATGTTGTCGATCTTTCCTTTTCGCGAAAGGCGCTTGGTCGCGATCTCGGCCACCTTGCGCTCGGGACAGCGAACGCCGCCGTACTCCATCTGTAGCCGGCGCACCGCGCCCATCATCCCGGCCACGTCGACCTCCATCGGGCAGGCCTCGGTGCAGGCCTGGCATTCGCTGCAGCGCCAGACGTCCTCGCACTCGAGCAGCTTCTCGACATCCTGCGAGAGGATGAGTCGCACCACCCGGCGCGGGCCGAGAGCGAGCTCGAAGCCGTTCGGACAGGCGCCGATGCACTGGCCACACTGCAGGCACTGGCGGCAAGCGACCTCGAGCTCGCGAACGGCCGCGCGCGCCTGTTCAGGCACCTGCGTGGACACAGCCCTCACCTCCCGCGCAGGGAACGCTTCCCGCCCGCTTCAGCTCGAGGCTGGCCCGGTAGGCCTCCTCGTTTCCCTCGGAGCGGGCGCAGAAAAGGCGAATTCGCCGGCCGACCGTGTGCCGATCGACGGCGCAGAGATGCCACAACTCGAGCGGAATCGGCGTTTCGGACTCTTCCAGCAGCTCGCGCGCCAGCTCGATCTGCTCCTCGGCCGAGAGGTCGCCCTTGCGGTACTGGCAGCGATCCTCCGCGCAGCCGGCCAGGAAGACGCCCGCCGCGCCGAGTCGCGCCGCTTCGACAATGTGCAGGGCGCTGATCCTGCCCAGGCAGGGCAGCTCGATCAGGCGCACGTTGTCGGGATAGCGATCGTGGCGCAGCCCACTCAGGCTGATCGCGGCGCCGGCGCACTCCTTGCAGTAGAAGCCGACGACGGGCCGCTCGACGCCGGCCGTCATCGTGCGCAGGCGGCCGAACAGCGCCTCGTCCGAAAGATTGTGCGTGATCGCCAGCTCGGGGCACTTGGCCGCGCAGATTCCACAGCCGCGGCAGGCCTCCTCGTCGATCACGGCCAGCTTGCCGTCGTCGCGCACCTCGAGCGGGCGGGCGGCGCCGGCGGGGCGATCGATCAGGCTGATCGCGCCGAACGGGCAGGCGGCCTGGCAGGTGTCGCAGCCGACGCAGCGGGCCGCATCCACGACCGAGGCCGGCACGGCCTTGCGCCCGGCCGAGGCGAGGAAGTTGTGGATCTCGCTGGCCACCGCCGAGGCCTCGGTGTTGCACTCCACCAGCGCCTTCGGCCCGGCCGCCGAGCCGCAGACGAAGACGCCCTCGGCGCTCGTCTCGGTGGCCCGGTTCTTGCGGTCGAGAATCGCGATGAAGCCGTCCTCGTCGAGATCGACTCCGAGCACGCCGGCGATGCGACCGGTATCGGGCACCGGCACCATCCCGACCGAGAGCACGACCAGGTCGGGGCGCAGAATCTTCTTCTCGGCGGCGGTCACGTCCTCGACCTCGATCACCGGCTTACCCTCGGCGTCGAACTGCACCTGCGACGGCGTCCCGCGCAGAAACTCGACTCCCGCGCGGCGCGCGGCCAGGAACCAGTTCTCGTAGCCCACCCCGGCGGCGCGCATTTCCAGGTAGCAGATCGTCACCTTCATCTCGGGGAAGAGCGTGCGCATGCGGATCGCGTGCTTGAGCGCGATCATGCAGCAGATGCGCGAGCAGTAAGGCAGGCGGCGCCGGTCGCGCGAGCCCGCGCACTGAATCATCACGACCTCCTTGACCGGCTGGCGACCGAGCCAGGCGGCCTCCTCCCACTCGTCCATCAGCTCGGCGAGGTCGGTCTGGGTGACGACGCCTTCTTGACCGTGCCCCAGGTGCTCGACCAGGTGCGCGGGCGCCGGCTCGCAGCCGACCGCGGTCAGGATCGCGCCCGCGTTCACGGTCACCAGCTCGGGCGACTGGCTGAAGTCGATCGCGTCCGTCGGGCAGGCCTCGGCGCAGGCGCCGCAGAAGGTGCAGGCCTCCAGGTCGACCGTGCGCTGAACCCGGCCGTCGTAGAACTCGCTGAAGATCGCCTTGCCGCCGGCCTCTTCGCTGGCGACCTGGCAGACCTCCTCGCAGACGCCGCAGTTGACGCAGTCCTGCGTGACGATGTTCGGCAGCTGGCGCAGCGAGACCTGATAGTCGCCGGGGCGGCCCGCGACCGATTCGACGCTGGTTCGGCGCCAGATGTTCATGTTCGGGTTGTCGATCGCGACGTTTCTGTGGAAGCACTTGCGCACGCCCGCCTGGGCGTCGGTCGTCGGCAGGCACTGGCCGCAGTCGTTGGTGGGAAAGACGGTGCCGATGCGCGCCGCGCGACCGCCCAGGAAGGGACGGCGCTCGACCAGCTCGACGCGGTGACCCATCTGCGCCAGCTCGGCCGCGGCCTGGGTGCCCGAGACGCCGCCGCCGATCACCAGCACCGAGTCGACCTTGCGCTCGCGCACCAGCTTGTCGTCGTGCGCGCCGGGAAACTCGATCGCCGCCTCGACGATGCGCCGCGCCTTGTCGGTCACGGCTTCGGCGTCACCGTCGTGAACCCAGGAGCAGCCTTCGCGGATGTCGGCCACCTCCAGCCGCAACCCGCGCTCGAACAGGCGGTGGAAGCGGCGGTTGGCGAAGTCCTGCGAGCAGCCGGCGAAGACGAGCGGGCGCTCTCCATCCTCTTCCATCAGCTCGAGCAGACGCGCCTGACCCTGGCGGTTGCACCAGACGGGCGAGCGCTCGATCTCGGCTGCCCCGGCGAAAGCCGTCTCCAGGCGCTCGAAGTCGATGTTCTGCGCCATCGTGCCGGCGCACTCGCAAAGAAGAACGCGCGGCGTCGTTCCGTTGACTGTGGGCTCGCTCATGCCACCGCCTCCCCGCGGCGAGCGCGGGCGTCTGCCGCGATCTCCTCGGCCGAGACCGGCAGCGCCTCGACGGCCCCGGTCGGACAGATTCGGGCGCAGGCGCCACAGCCGATGCACTCCTCGGCGTCGTAGACGATCGAGCGGAAGGAGCTGACCCGCGCCGGCACCTCGATCGGCTGCGAAGGCTGATGGCGCGCGATCTTGCGCAGCGCCGAGCCGAGCGCGCCGCGGCGGCTGTCCGGCGGCGCCGCAAAGAGCTGCATCGGGTCGAACAGGCCGCCCGCCCGGGTCGCACCGGTCGGGCAGGCCGATGCGCAGCGGGCGCAGCCGATGCAAAGCTCCTCGTGCCGGACGATCTCGCAGCCGATCGAGCCCGTGCTGGCGCGCGGCGCCGCGGCCGGGAGCCGGTCGAAGATCGCTTCGCCTCTTGCCGTCAGTGGCATTTCGGCATCACTTTCTTTCCAGAGGCGGAAGGTTCGAGATCGTCTCGTGCATCTTTCGCGCCGCCTCGACGAACTTGGGCGAGTCGGCGGCGCTCATCGTGAACATCTGCACGCGCTCGGGCTCGACGCCCACCGACTCGAGCAGCGCGCGGGCGAACTCGATCCGGTCGAGCGCGTACAGGTTGCCCTCGCGGTAGTGGCACTGGCCAACCAGGCAGCCGGCGATGTAGACGCCGTCGGCGCCGTCGGCGAGAGCTTTGAGCAGGTGGAGCGGGCTGACCCTTCCCGTGCAGGGCACCAGCACGCTGCGGATCGTGGGTGGCAGCGAGACGCGGGCGTTGCCCGTTGCGTCGGCGGCGGCGTAGGCGCACTCGCGGCAGAAGAAGCCGACGATCTTGCGCTCGGCGCCTTCCGCCTCGGGCAGCTCGATCCGCTCTTCCATGACGGTGTCTGTCACACCATCACCTCGGCCAGGATCTCCTCGTCGGAGAAGCCGCCCAGCGTCATCGCGCCGGAGGGACATTCGGCGGCGCAGATGCCGCAACCGCGACAGGAGTTGGCGTCGACGACGGCGTGCGGCGATTCGCCGGCGGTCAGCGCGACGGCGCTCTGCGGACAGATTTCCTCACAGATACCGCAGCCGATGCACTGCTCGACGTCGGAGGAGGCGACCTGAGCCGGAGTCAGCACGTAGCCGGCCGAGAGCATCGAGACGACCCGCGACGCCGCGGCCTTGGCCTGGGCGATCGTGTCGGGAATCGATTTTGGCCCCTGCGCCGTACCGGCGACGAAGATGCCGGCCCGCTGGGTGTCGACCGGGCGCAGCTTGGGGTGGTACTCCTTGATGAAGCCGGCCGAGCCTTGCTGCAGGCCCGCGACATGCGCGATCTCGGTCGTCCCGCTCGAGGCCTCGAGGCCCGCCGCGAGCACGACCAGGTCGAACAGCTCCTCGTTCTTGCGCCGGGTGACGGTGTCCTCGAAGCGAATCAACAAGCTCTTGTCGGGCTCCTCGAGGATCTCGCCGGCGCGGCTGCGCACGTAGCGCACCCCGCGCTCCTGAACGAGCCGGTAGTACTCCTCGTGAGACTTGCCCGGCGCGCGCAGGTCCGTGTAGCCGATCGTGACGTCGGCGTCGGGGTAGTGCTGCTTGATCAGCGAGGCGTGCAGCGTCGCAAACAGGCAGCAGATCGCCGAGCAGTGCTCGTTGCCCGAGGAGCTGCAGTCGCGCGAGCCGACGCACTGGAGCATGAAGATCTTCTTCGGTACGGCGCCGTCGGAGGGACGCTTCAGCTCGCCGGCGGTCGGGCCCGAGGGGGCGAGCAGGCGCGCCAGTTGGCTGTGCGTTACGACGTTGTCGAAGCGCCCGAAGCCGAGCGGGCGCTTGCGCCGCGCATCGAACTCCTTGTGCCCGGTGGCGACGATGATCGCGCCGACGGCCAGCTCTTCGAACGTCTCGGCCTGGTCGAGCTCGATCGCGCCGGCCGGACAGGCCCGCACGCACGACTCGCACCCCGAGCAGACGGCGCAGTTGAGACAGCGAGCGGCCTCGGCGATCGCCTGCTCTTCGCTGTAGGCGCCGACGACCTCTTCCCACGAGCCGCGGCGTTCGGTGGCGGCGCTCAGCGGAACTGCCAGGCGCTGCCCGACCTCCGCGGCGGCCAGTTCCTCGGCACTCGGGCGAGCCTCGGCGTCCTTCGCCGGCCAGACCTCGAGCAGCGCCTCGTCACGCAGGAAGTTGTGAATCGAGCGGGCGGCGCGACTCCCGGCCGCCACCGCCTCGATCGCCGTCCAGCCGCCGGTCGCCGCCGCGTCGCCGCCGGCGAACACTCCGGCCTTCTTCGTCATCAGCGTGTCCGGATCGATCTGGATCTGGCTCCCCGCGATCTCCACGCCCTCGCAGCCCTGGAGGAAGTCGGCGACGATGTCCTGGCCGATCGCGAAGACGACGTTGTCGGCCTCCAGCTCGCCGAAGTCGCCGGCGATCGGGACGGGACGGCGCCGGCCCGACGAATCGGGCTCGCCCAGCTCGCAGCGCTGCAACTTGAGCGCCGAGAGGCGTCCCTCCTTACCGACGATCTCCAGCGGCGCAACCAAAAACTCAACTTTCAAGCCTTCCTCGATCGCCTGCTCGATCTCCTCGTCGAGCGCCGGCATCTCCTCACGCGTCCTGCGATAGGCGAGCGTGACGTCGGGCTCGCGACCCGAGCTCTTCTGTAACCGGATGGCGCTGCGAGCCGCGTCAAGCGCCACGTCCCCGCCGCCGATGACCACGACGCGGTCGCCGACCTGAACCTGCTCGCCCAGGTTGAGCCGGCGCAGGAACTCGACCGCGCGCAGCGTTCCCTCGAGCTCGGCGCCCGGAATCTCGACCTCGCTCGACTTCTGCAGGCCAACGCCGAGGAAGGCGGCGCCGTAGCCGTCGGCGAGTAGTCCGTCGATCGTGAAGTCCTTGCCCGCTCGCTTACCGGTCTCGATCTCCACGCCGAGTGCGGCGATCTGATCGATCTCGCGCCCCAGCACGTCCTTCGGCAGCCGGTAGTCGGGGATGCCCGTCTTGAGCATGCCGCCGGCGACCGGCAGCGCCTCGAAGACGGTGGTCTGGTAGCCGAGCTTGGCCAGGTCGCGGGCGCAGGTCAGCCCGGCCGGACCGGCGCCGACGATCGCCACCTTCTCGGAATGAACGAGCGGCGCCTTCTCGACGACCGTCTCGGGACCGACGCGGTCGGCGACGAAGCGCTTCAGCGCGGCGATCGCGATCGGCTCGTCCACCTCGCCGCGGGCACAGGCGCTCTCGCAGGGATGCGTGCAGATTCGGCCGCAAACAGAGGGGAAGGGATTGGGCTCGGAGGCGACTCGATAGGCCTCGTCGAAGCGGCGTTCGGCGACGAGCGCCACATAGCCCTGAGCTGACGTCCCGGCCGGACAGGCCGACTTGCAGGGCGCTTGTCCGCGCTTGTCGATCGCGTAGAGCGAGGGCACCGCGTTGGCGAACGGGCGCGAGATCGCCTTGCGCTTGGCGACGCCCAGCTCGAACTCGCTCGAGACCGAGACCGGGCAGGCCGGAGTGCAGTCGTCGCAACCGACACAGGCCTCGCTGACGAAGCGCGGGCGGTGACGCAGCTTGACCCGGAACTCTCCGGGCGGGCCCGAGATCTCGGTCACGTCGGTGAGCGTGTGGATATGGGTGCGCGGCTCGAGCGCGGCGCCCGTGAGCTGTGGCGCCAGCGAGCACATTGCGCAATCCTCGGTCGGGAAGGTTTTGGAGAGCCGGGCCATGTAGCCGCCGAGCGACTGCTCGCGCTCGACAAGGTGCACGTCGATGCCGGCGCCCGCCAGCTCCTCGGCGGCGGTGATGCCGGCGATGCCGCCGCCCACGACCAGCGCCGAGCGATGCAGGAAGGTGCGACCGCGCGGCAGGTCCGACTGGAAGCCGGCCCGGGCGACCGCCGCGGCGACGATCTTCTCGGCCTTGAGCTGAGCCTTGGCCGGCTCGTCGCGGTGGATGAACGAGCAGCCCTCGCGCAGGTTGGCAAAGGCGACCGCGTTCTCGCCCAGCCTCAGCTCGCGCGCGATGCGCTCGAAGGTCGGTCCCTGGAAGCGGCGCGAGCAGGCGCCGATGACGATGCGATCGAGCCCGCGATCCTCGACCGCCTGCTCGATCAGGCGGCGCCCCTCGGTGCCGCACATGAACTGGTTGCGCGAGATCGAGACGACGCCGTCGGAGCCCCTGGTCGCATCGGCCAGCGAGTCGAGGTCGAGCACGCCTGAGATGTTGCCTCCGCACTCGCAGAGGAAAACTCCGCAGCGCATTAGACTCGCGCCCTTTCGCGAGCGCCGATCCGTTGCAGAAGCGGCTCGACGTCCTGGGAGTGGGCCTTGACGCCGCAGACCGTGTCGGGGTCGGCGCCGAGCGCGAGCGCCACCAGCTGCTGGGTGTGCAGATGGACGAACGGGTACTCCTCGTTCGCGCTCTGCTCGATGATCGAGTGGTGGCGGTCGAACTGGAGGGCGCAGTTCGGGCACATGTGCACGCAGACGTCGATCTTCTCCTCGGCCAGCCGTCGCAGCTTCTGGCGCGTCACCGCAACCGAGATGGAGGGATTGACGAAGCGCTGGCGGAAGCCGGCGCCGCAGTGCGTCGTCTTCTCGTTGTAGCTACCGGTCTTGATCACGCCGGTGGGCTCCAGCAGATCCTCGGGGATCATGAAGTTCTCGGCGTCGCCCACCACCTCGTCCGGAAAGACCTTGCAGTAGTGACAGGCGGGGTGAGTGGCGACCTTGATCCCGTCCAGGCGGCGCTTGACGAGCTTGGGGATGGAGTGATGGCGGCTCCAGAGGATCTCGAGCGTGTGCATGTGCTTGATCTCGCCGGCCACCGAATCGGTGTACTCGCGCCCGATCTTGGCCAGCGCCTTGTTCGTCTGCTTGCGGAACTCCGGCACCTCGAGCACGTTGCGCGACTTCTTGTTGATCGCGTAACAGGTCGAGCAGAGATAGCTCTGAATCGGGTGCCCCGCCTCGACCGCGACGCAGGCGTTACGCGCCGCGACGCCGAGCGTGGTCGGAAAGGGAAGAAGATCGGAGTAGTAGCCGAGACCCGTGCAGCAGGTCTGGTCGGGGTTGACGATGTACTCGACGTCGAAGCGGTCGAACAGCCATTTCGACGCCGACTCGACGCCCGGATACTCGGTCGTGACCAAACAACTTCGAAAGAGTTGGACGCCGCCGGTTACGGGCGGGATGTCCGGAGTGGTGGGTGCCATCGATTCCCTCTCTGCGCGCGGGTGCTGCGCGAATTATCGATAGCGTCGGGTTGTAAGTCAAATAAGGTCGGCTTATTCCGGCGACTCTCATCGGCGGCCAGACGAGCGAGCTGTAGAACGCGGCGCGGCCGGCTCAGGGAATCCGCGCTCCGAGCGCCGCCGCCAAAGCCTCGCGAATCGGCTCGCGCTCGATCCGGTCGAGCGCCTCGGCGAAGAAGCCGCGCACGATCAGGCGCTCGGCCTCGCTCGCGCTCATGCCGCGGCTCATCAGGTAGAAGAGCTGATCGCGGTCGACCTGGCCGACCGTGGCGCCGTGGCTGCAACGAACGTCGTTGGCCAGGATCTCGAGCCCGGGGATCGAGTTGGCGTGCGCCTGGCGCGAGAGCAGGAGGTTGCGGTTCTCCTGGTAGGCGTCGGTGCCCTGCGCCTCGGGCTCGACCCGGATCATGCCGCGCCAGACCGCGGTCGCCTCGTCGCGCAGCGCGCCGCGAAAGAGGAAGTCGGAGTTCGTGTGCGGCGCCGCGTGCTCCTGGTAGGTGTCGTAATCGAGGTGTTGCGATCCGTCGGCGAAGTAGATACCGGTGACGCGTGAGGTCGCGCCCGCCTCGGCGAGATCGTTGAAGATCCGGGTCTTCCCCTTGCGCGAGCCGAGCCCGATGCAGACCCAGTCGAGCTGCGAGTCGCGCCCCAGGCGGGCGCGCTGATCGGAGAAGTGCCAGGTCTCGCGCGAGAGCCGCTGCGCCGTCACGAGCTCCAGCTTCGCACCGGCGCCAACCTCCACCTCGACGGCGCAGTTGGTGAAAGCGTCGAGACCTTCCGCCGCCGAGACGTGCTCCTCGATCAGCGTGAAGTGGCTGTTCTCCCCGGCGACGACGAGCAGGCGGGTGGGTAGCGCGGCGCCGGCGACGGTGCTTTCGATGCGCACGTGCAGCGGCGCGGCCAGCTCGACGCCCGCGGGCACCTCGACCAGCAAGCCGTGGCGCCAGTGCGCTGCGTTGTCGGCCCCGATCTTGTCCTTCACCGCGACCAGCGTCCCGATGCGCTTGTCCTTCTGGCCGAGTAGCGCGAAGACGACGCCGTCGGGCGCCGCGAGAATCTCGACACCGCTTTCGTCGATGCGGGCGCTCCCGGCGAGCTCCAGCTCGAACAGCGGCGCGATCTCGGCCGGACGGGCTGTCGCGGCGAGCTCGTAGGCGCCGGGGTCGAAGCCGGTCAGATCGGTGAAGCGCCAGCCTTCGTCGGAGCTCGTCGGCAAGCGAAGCTCGCGGTAGGCCTTCTCTGCGCCGGCTCTACTCATACGGCGCGTAGCGACGGTGCAGCATCAGGTCGTTGCCGTCGGGGTCGGTGAAGAAGGCCATCTTGCAGACGCCCGTGTCGAACGTGTCGCCGGCGAACTCGACACCCTTGGCTTCGAGCTCCGCACGAGCCTGCTCGACGTCGGCGACGCGGAGCGCGAGATGCCCGTTCTTCTGGGCCTGAAACGGAGCGCCGAACTTTTCCGGCTCCCAGATGGCGACGCAGGTCTCGCCGGCCCAGAACTCGTACTTCCCGTGCGCGTCGGCGCGAAGGCCGAGCAGCTCGCCGTAAAAGCGGCGCGAGCGCTCCGCGTCGCGCGAAGGAATGGCTACGAAGTCGACCCGTTCGATCTCCATGGCTAGCCCACGCTCCCTTCCATCTGCAGCTGAATCAGGCGGTTCATCTCGACGGCGTACTCGAGCGGCAGCTCCTTGGTGATCGGCTCGACAAAGCCCGAGACGATCATCGAAGAGGCCTCCGACTCCGTCAGGCCGCGGCTCATCAGGTAGAAGAGCTGCTCTTCGCCGATCTTGGAGACCGTCGCCTCGTGCTCGATGTTGGCATCCGCCTCGTGCACGCGAATCGTCGGATAGGTGTCCGAGCGCGACTCCTCGTCGAGGATCAGCGCGTCGCAGACGACCTTCGACTTGGCGCCGCGCGCGCCCGAGGCCACGTCGACCAGACCGCGGTAGCCGGCCCGCCCGCCGCCGCGCGAGATCGACTTGGCGGTGATCACGCTTGTCGTGTTCGGCGC
>JADGPD010000092.1 GCA_017882615.1 Thermoleophilia bacterium | reverse complement strand
CCAGGAGAGGTCGAGCCAGTCGTTCGACCAGCGCACGAGCGAGTGCTTGAGGAAGTTCTGGTCGTCGCGCTCGGGGTAGTCGGCGGGCCGCGCATGGGCGCCGCGACTCTCGCGCCGCTCCAGCCCGGCGCTGACCATGCAGACGGCCAGATCGAGCTGGAAGCCGAGCTCCAGCGCCTGGGTGAGATCGCTGTTCCAGACCGTGCCCTTGTCCTCGACGAGCACCCGCTGGTAGCGCTCGCGCAGGTCTTCCAGCAGCTCCAGCTGGCGATGCATCCTCCGCTCCTCGCGGAAGACGCCGAAGTTCTCGTGCATCGAGGCGCCCAGTTCGTCGCGAATCGCCTTCGGCCGCTCGCCCTCACGGCGCGCGAGCAGCTTCGCAATCTCCCGCTCGCCGTCCGAGCGTGCGGACTGTTCGAGCTCCGGGCTGCCGCTCGTTCCGAGCGCCTGCTCGGCCGCGGCGCGCCCCGCCCGCCGCCCAAACACGATCGTCTCCATCAGCGAGTTGCCGCCGAGCCGGTTGGCGCCGTGCAGCGAGACGCAGGCCACCTCGCCCGCCGCGAAGACGTTCGCGATCTCCGTGCGCCCGTCGACGTCGGTGGCCACGCCGCCCATGTGGTAGTGGGCGCCCGGCCGCACCGGAAGCGGCCGCTCGAGCGGATCTAGACCTGCGTAGGTGAGAGCGAGATCGCGCGTGCCGTGGAAGCGCTCGAGCATCTTCTCGCGCCCGAAGTGGCGCATGTCGAGGAGTAGCGCTCCTCCGACCGAGCGTCCCTCGTCGATCTCGGTCTGCTCGCCGCGCGAGACGACGTCGCGGCTGGCCAACTCCATCGCCTCGGGCGCGTAGCGGCTCATGAAGCGCTCACCGTCGGAGTTGAGCAGCAGGCCGCCCTCGCCGCGCACCGCCTCGGTCACGAGCAGCCCGCTCGGGAAGAGCGTCGTCGGGTGGAACTGCACGAACTCCAGATCCTCGAGCGGTAGCCCCGCGCGCAGCGCCATCGCCATGCCGTCGGCGGTGCAGGCGTGCGCGTTCGTCGAGCCGTGGTAAACGCGCCCCGAGCCGCCGGTGGCCAGGATCACCGCCTTGGCCGCGAGCGCCTTCACGCCTCCGCGCACGAGATCCCAGGCCAGCACGCCCTGGCAGCCCCCGTCGCCGACAACCAGCCGCCAAACGAAGTACTCCTCGTAGACGCGGATGCCGCGCGCCAGCAGCTGCTCGTACAGAAGCTGCAACAGCACGTGACCGGTGACGTCGGCGGCATGGACGGTGCGCGAGACACCGGCGCCGCCGAAGGGCCGCTGCGCCAGCCTTCCCTCGGCGTCTCGGTCGAACAGAGCGCCCCAGCGCTCGAGCTGGTAGATGTCGCCCGGCGCCTCGGCGCAGAACAGCTCGATCGCGTCCTGGTCGCCGAGGTAGTCCGAGCCCTTGACCGTGTCGGCGGCGTGCTCCTCGGGACTGTCGGCGCCGGCGTTTCCGAGCGCCGCGTTGATGCCGCCGCGAGCGGCGCCGGAGTGGCTGCGGGTCGGATGCAGCTTGGAGACCAGCGCAACCTCGGCGCCCGCGTCGTGCGCCTCGATCGCGGCGCGCATGCCCGCGCAGCCCGCGCCTATTACGAGCACGTCATGAGAGCTGTCCACGTCGAGGGACGGTACACAATCCCTCGCCTACCCCCCGAGCCAGTCGAGAAGGCGGAGTCGTCGATCCGCTTCACTCGGGCGTTGTCGGCGACGAGAGGCGGCAAGAGGCCAGCCCGGGACACGTATCGGCGCCGATTGATCACAAGGGAACTGGCGCTCGTCCGCGAGCGCCGCTATAAAGAGGATTCCCCTTCGGGAGCGAGGCAGGCCGCGAGCCGCTTCAGCCACGGCGAAGGGATAACCGAACAGGTACGGACGACCGCTGAGGTCGAGGAGAGAGCCAACGCGAGTTCGGTTCTCCGGCGAATAACCAGAAGACGGCCCGCGAGATGGGCCAAGGCCCCAATATTCCCGACCAGAGGAAACTCATGGCTTACGAGGCGAAGAACCGGAAACTCCGAGAATGGGTGGAAGAGGTGGCCACGCTCTGCCAGCCCGACGAGGTCCATTGGTGCGACGGAAGCAAGGCCGAGTATGACCGGCTGATGGCAGAAATGGTCGCCGGCGGCGCCGCCATCCCGCTCGAGAAGCGCCACAACTGCTTCCTGTTCCGTTCCGACCCCAGCGATGTGGCCCGCGTCGAGGACCGCACCTACATCAGCACGCCAACCGAGGAAGAGGCGGGCCCCACCAACAACTGGGTCGCCGAAGACGAGCTCAAGCGCACGATGCTCGACCTCTACCAGGGCTGCATGCGCGGGCGCACGATGTACGTCATCCCCTTCTCGATGGGTCCGCTGGGCTCGCCGATGGCCAAGATCGGCGTCGAGATCTCCGACAGCCCCTACGTCGTCTGCAACATGCAGATCATGACCCGGGTCGGCGACAAGGTGATCGAGGCGCTGGGAGAAGACGGCGAGTTCGTGCCCTGCCTGCACTCGATCGGTGCACCGCTCGAGCCCGGGCAAGAGGACGTTCCCTGGCCCTGCGCGCCGATGGAGAAGAAGTACATCTCCCACTTCACGCGCGAGAACCTGATCTGGTCGTTCGGCTCCGGTTACGGAGGCAATGCGCTCCTGGGCAAGAAGTGCTTCGCGCTGCGCATCGCCTCGGCCATGGCTAGGCGCGAGGGCTGGATGGCCGAGCACATGCTGATCTTGCGGCTGATCAGCCCCGAAGGAAAGCGGTATCACATCGCCGCCGCCTTCCCCTCCGCCTGTGGCAAAACCAACCTGGCGATGCTCCAGCCGACTATCCCCGGCTGGAAAGCGGAGTGCATCGGCGACGACATCGCCTGGATGAAGATCGGCCCCGACGGCCGCCTCTACGCGATCAATCCCGAGGCGGGCTTCTTCGGCGTCGCGCCGGGCACCTCGTACCAGTCGAACCCGATGGCGATGGAGACCTGCACGGAGAACACGATCATGACCAACTGCGCGCTCACCGACGACGGAGATGTCTGGTGGGAGGGGATGGGCGTCCCGGCGCCGGCCCACGCGATCGACTGGAAGGGCCGCGATTGGTCTCCGGGCAGCTCCGACCCCGCCGCGCACCCCAACGCCCGCTTTACCGCTCCGGCGGCGCAATGTCCCGCCATCAGCCCCGACTGGGAGAAGCCCGACGGCGTACCGATCGACATCTTCATCTTCGGCGGTCGGCGCAGCGGCGTCGTTCCACTGGTGACCGAGGCGCTCGATTGGGACCACGGCGTGTTCCTGGGAGCGACAGCCTCTTCTGAAACGACTGCGGCCAACATCGGCGAAGTGGGCAAGCTGCGACGCGATCCCTTCGCCATGCAGCCCTTCTGCGGCTACGACATGGCCGATTACTTCCAGCACTGGCTCGACATGGGCGACCGGCTGGGCACCAAGGCCCCGCGTATCTTCTACGTCAACTGGTTCCGAAGGACGCCCGACGGTGAGTGGCTGTGGCCCGGCTACGGCGACAACAGCCGCGTACTCGCCTGGATGTGCGAGCGCGTGGAGGGCGTTGCGGAGGCGGGCGAGACTCCTATCGGCTCTCTCCCCAGCGAGAGCGACCTCGACCTGACCGGACTCGATCTCCCGCCGGAAAACATCAGCGAGTTACTGCGCGTGGACATTGGGGCCTGGCGGGCGGAGGTACCGAGCATCGAGGAGCACTTTGCCCAGTTCGGCGACCGGCTGCCCGCGCGCCTGCGCAGTCAGCTCGCAGCGTTGCAGGAGCGCCTGGAAGAGTAGCCCGACGCCGAAAGCGCCTAATCGCGGCCCCGAGGACGACGAGCGCTCGAAGAAGGTGCGCATCCCCCACTCCTCGGGCACCCCCTTTGAGTGATACGCGGACACCCCCGCACGGCGAGAAGAGCGCGATCAGCCGCAGCCGGCGGGCGAGCGCCCGAGGTAGCGCAGGACGCCGCGACACACGCCGACGGCGGCCTTCTGCTGACCGGAACTGCTGCTCAGCACGCGATCTTCGCCGGGA
>JADGPD010000058.1 GCA_017882615.1 Thermoleophilia bacterium | reverse complement strand
TTCATCGAGTACACGGTTTTCGCGCACGAGCGGGTGCGCTGGATCGAGGTCG
The DNA here is from genome assembly GCA_017882615.1 of Thermoleophilia bacterium. Taxonomy (GTDB): domain Bacteria; phylum Actinomycetota; class Thermoleophilia; order Gaiellales; family Gaiellaceae; genus Fen-549. The sequence goes on along the minus strand of JADGPD010000058.1, from coordinate 11,329 downwards.
TCTGCGAGGCGACTGCTGACGGCGCGAAGGCGCGAGCCGAGATCACGTACACCTTCCTCGGGCTCACCGACCGCGGCAACTCGCTGAACAAGGAGGCGCTCGAGCTGATCTTCGAGCACGATCTACGCGACTGGGAGGAAGCGATCAATCACTTCCTGGCGACCGGCGAGCGCAAGCACGTGCACTGAGCTCCGGGCCGCTCACTCCGCTGGGGGAGACAACTAGCCCGTTTCCGCGTATCACGCGCTCAGCCCGGCGGCCGATCACAGCGGCATGACTGCGACTCCTCAATCGATAGCGGCGCCTCGCACCTGGCGGGTGACTCCCAGTTCTCCGCTCGCGGCCGCCGAGATGGCGGGCATCCTGGTCCTCGCGCTGATCATCGCCGGAATCGCGGTCGGGCATGCTCGTGCCGCGATGCAGACCGCGCGTCAAGACGCCGCCGCCGCCGAGATCAGGATTCTCGATCCCGTCGTCGCCGCCTACGGTCTCGACAACGCGGGCTTCACAGGGATGACCGTCTCCGCCCTGGAACGGGACTACGGCGCTCGCTTCGATAGCACGATGAGGAGCACGCTCCAGATCACCACGAGCTCGAACGGCTACTGCATCCAGATACGAGACGGCGCCTGGTACGCGGCTCAACAAGGGCCGTCCGCGCCGATCGAGACGTCGCAAACGGCGATCTGCCGCTAGGGCGCGACCAGCCCGGTCCTTGGCCGGCGTAGTTGGCCTGTCATGCACCGCCCGCATAGGACGGGAACCGGCACGCGCGGTGGGCGCGCTTGGTATCGTGACCCGCCCCTTCGGGGAGCCGGTTCGGGGGTTGCTCGAGCCCGGTTGCAAGGGGCTCGCTCATCGGAGTTGTTCACTCCGCTCGTCTGGGGGCATTTCGCTCAGGTTCGTGCCGTACTCAGAGGAGTAGAGAAAATGAAGCTAGTTATCGGGATCGTTCGCCCCGAGAAGGCGAATGATGTGCTCGAGGCGCTCTATCGCGCCAAGGTGCGTGGCCTCTCGATGAGCCGGATTCGGGGCCACGGTGGGGAGACGGACTCCGTCGAGACCTACCGCGGAACGACGGTGAAAGTGGAGCTGGCCGACAAGATTCGCTTCGAGGTTGGCGTGTCCGACAACTTCGTGCAGCCGACCGTGGACGCGATCGCGAAGGCTGCGCGAACGGGCGAGGTCGGCGACGGAAAGATCTTCGTCGTGCCGGTCGAGAAGGTCGTTCGCATTCGCACTGGAGAGGAGGACACCGCCGCGGTCACACCCGTGCTCGAGCGGTAACGAGACATGCACGATTTCATCTCTTTCCCCGGGCTACTTGCCGCGGTAACAAAGGACGGCATCGACAGCGGCGCCACCGCCTGGATGCTGGTCGCGACGGCGATGGTCCTGATGATGACGCCCGCGCTCGGGCTCTTCTACGCCGGCCTGGTGCGGGCGAAAAACGCGCTCAACACCTTCATGATGAGCCTGGGGGCGATGGCCGTCGCCAGCATCACCTGGGTCGTGATCGGCTACTCGTTGGCCTTCGACAAGGGCAACGGTTTCATCGGCGATCTGCACAACGTCTTCCTCAGGAACGTGACGAACGGACCGCGGGCCGGCCTGCACATCCCCGAGCTCGTCTTCGTCTCCTTCCAGGCCTCGTTTTGCATCATCACCGCCGCTTTGATCTCCGGCGCTGTGGTCGAGCGGATGCGCTTCGGCGCGTTCCTCGCCTTCGTGCCGCTCTGGGCCTGCCTCGTCTACGCGCCGATGGCGCACTGGGTCTGGTCGAGCGACGGCTGGCTGGCCAACCGGCACGTGATGGACTTCGCCGGCGGCGTGCCCGTGGAGATGGCCTCGGGCTTCTCGGCGCTGGCGGCGGCGGTCGTGGTGGGTGCGCGCAAGGACTTCGGGCGGCAGGCGGTTCTGCCGCACAACGGTGTCTACGCGCTCTTGGGCGCGAGCCTGCTCTGGTTCGGCTGGTTCGGCTTCAACGCCGGCAGTGCGTTCACCACCGGTGGCCAGGCGCCGCTCGCCTTCATCAACACGCTGCTTGCTCCGGCGGCGACGCTTTCGGTGTGGATGCTGATCGACTACCTGCGCGGCCGCAAGGCGACCGCGATCGGAGCCGCGACGGCGATCGTCGTCGGCGCCGTGGGAATCACCCCGGCGGCCGGCTTCGTCAGCCCGATGAGCGCCATCCTGCTCGGCGCTCTGGCTGCTTTACCGGCCTACACGCTGATCGTCTGGCGTCCGCGCACGCGGCTCGACGAGACGCTGGACGTGCTCGCGGCGCACGGGCTGGCGGGCTTCACGGGGATCCTGTTCATCGGCCTGTTCGCGCAAGCGAGCTGGAACCTGACCGGTAACGGGCTTTTGTTCGGAAACCCGATTCAGCTCGGGCGTCAGGTGCTGGCGGCGGGAGCGGCGCCGGTGTACGCGTTCGCCGGAACGTTCGTGCTGCTGAAGCTGATGAGCCTGGTCGGCCGGATACGCGTGCACGAGGCGGACGAGGGCCAGGGCCTGGACGTCAGCCAGCACGGCGAAGAGGCCTACACGCACGGCGAGGGCGCGATCCTGTTCCGCCCGCTCGAGCCGGAGCTCGAGGACGCCGAGGAGCGCACCCCGAGCGCTGTCTAGCCGTTTGAAAGATCGCCGCGCCTGTTCTGGGGAATGGGCGCGGCGATCGCTCGGGACAGCGATCTCTGCGCGGTCATTGGAGGCCGTCCGGCGCGCCGAGGCGTTTTCTTTTCACTGCTCGGTCAAGAACCTATTGTCACCAATCTTGTTTCGAGAGATGGAGGCGAAAGGCCATGGCTGTGGCACAGCAAACCGAGCACAAGAGCTTCAAGACGTCAGAGGAGGTACGCGAGTTCCCGCACGGCCGAGTCGAGATTCTCAGCTTCGGCGGGAGCGACGTGGGACGGCTCACCCTCGAGCCGGGCTGGCGCTGGTCGAACGACGTGAAACCGATCGCCGGCACCGAGAGCTGCGAGGCGCAGCACTTCCAGTACCACGTCAGCGGGCGCCTGGGGATCAGGATGGACGACGGAACGGAGATGGTCGCCGAAGCGGGAGACGTCACGTCGCTACCGAGCGGTCACGACGCCTGGGTCATCGGCGAGGAGCCGGTCGTCCTGGTTGACTGGTTCGGCGCGAGCAACTACGCGAAGAGTGTCTGAACGAGACGAGACGGACGCGGCGGCCATTCCAGGAACTACGATCCCGGTATGGCTGTCTGCGCCGTCTGCGGTCAGGAGATGCTGACCGCCTCCAGCTGCACCGAGCGCTTCTGCGAGCTGGTGGACGGGCGCTACGGGCGCATTCGCTGGGGCGCGCTGGAAGGCGAGCCGACCGACGAGCACTGCGCCGACTGCGGCGTGGATCCGGGCGGCCTGCATCACGTCGGCTGCGACCAGGAGACCTGCCCGCGCTGCGGCGAGGCGCTGGCGCTTTGCGACTGCTGGCCCGAGTAGCGGCCTGGTTGCCGAAGAGAGGGATACTTTGTCCGTCAGCTCGACGTTGGTAAGTCGACGCTACGGAGGGAGGAGAAGCGCATGGCGCACGATCTGCACGAGACCGCACGGGCTCTCGTTGCCGAGGGAAAGGGCATCCTCGCCGCCGATGAGAGCGACGGGACGATAAAGAAGCGGTTCGACCCAATCGGGGTGGAGTCGACCGAGGAGAATCGCCGGAACTACCGAGAGCTGCTCTTTACGACGCAGGGAGCGGAAGAGTTCATCAGCGGTGTGATCCTGTTCGACGAGACGATTCGCCAGAGCGCGAAGGGCGGAACGCCCTTCCCCGAGTTGCTCGAGTCGAAGGGGATCATTCCCGGTATCAAGGTGGACAAGGGGACGAAGCCGCTGGCGCTCGCCCAAGGCGAGACGATCACCGCGGGGCTGGACGGTCTGCGCGAGCGGCTCGAGGAATATCGCAGCCTCGGGGCGCGCTTCGCGAAATGGCGCGCGACCTACTCGATCAGCGACGTCCTGCCAAGCGACGACTGCATCTGGACTAACGCGCATGCCCTCGCGCGCTACGCCGCGCTCTGCCAGGAAGCGGGAATTGTCCCGATCGTCGAGCCCGAAGTGCTGCAGGACGGCACGCATACGATCGAGCGCAGCTTCCACGTCAGCTCACGAGTGCTGGCCGCGGTGTACGTCGAGCTTTCCGACCAGCGAGTCGACATCGAGGGAACCCTGCTCAAGCCGAACATGGTGCTTTCGGGATACGACGCCGCCGATCGCGCCGGCCCGGACGAGGTCGCCGAGCGGACGCTCGCCTGCCTGTACAAGCACGTGCCGGCGGCGGTACCGGGAATGGTCTTCCTGTCGGGCGGTCAATCCGACGAAGACGCCACGGCCAACCTCAACGCAATGAACGTGCGAAGGCCGCATCCCTGGCAGCTTTCCTTCTCGTTCGGGCGTGCCTTGCAGGCTCCGGTGCTCAGCGCGTGGCGCGGTAAGCCCGAGAATGTCGAAGCGGCCCAGCGCGCCTACTACCATCGCGCAAGGATGAATGGAGCGGCGCGCTCTGGTGCTTATACGGCCGAGATGGAGCGGTCAGAGACTTCCTCGCAGTAACGCTCGCCGGTGACTCGTGGCGTTTACGTTCGTCGCCGGGACGGGGAGATAGGGACCGACCGCTAAACGAGGTTTTCGGGAGGAAACGATGGCGATTCGCCAAAAGCCCCATGCCGCCGGGAAGGTCAAGGCCGGCGATGTCACACAGCGCGTAGGCATCGAGCAGGTCGCGGCTCGTGGCGTAAACGTGGAGGAGCTCGTCGAGAAGCTGATCGACGCCGCCGGCGCTGAGTTCACGACGTACTACTACTACACGATCCTGCGCATGTATCTGGCGGGGCACGAGGACTACAAGGAGATCTGCGAGGACGCGCGGCTCGAGGATCGCGCCCACTTCGAGTTCATCACCCCGCGTATATACGAGCTGGGCGGCTCGATTCCCTACGACGTCCGCGAGTTGGCCGATCGAGCCGGCTGCCCCGACGCCTTCCTGCCGGGCACCGACGGCAAGCACGCGCCGACCGGCAAGGGCCCGAGTGCGGTCGAAATCCTGACCGTGTTGCTCGAGGCCGAGCGCTGCGCAGTCAGAACCTGGTCGGAGATCTGCGACATCACCTTCGGCAAGGACTACCGCACCTTCGACATCGCCTCGCGCATATTGCAGGAGGAGATCGAGCACGAGGCATGGTTCATCGAGCTGCTCTCGATGGAGCGCGACGGCGCCGTCAACCCCTCCGGGCACTTCCGCCGCGGCACCCCGGGCGAGGGGCCATACTCGAAGAACAGCGGCTTCTACAATCCGTAGGCCCTGGATCCAGAGAAAACCCAGACGTTCAAAATCGAGCTCGAGTTGCCTGACGGCTCGACGCACTCGCTGCGTTGCGGCGCCGAGGAGCACGTCCTCGACGCCGTGCGCCGGGCCGGGCTCGATCTACCCTCCTCCTGCGAGCAGGGCTGGGATCTGGCCTGCGCCGTACGAGTGCTGGAGGGCAAGCTCGACCACTCGGACGCGCGGCGCTACTACCCTGAGGACGAGCAGGCCCGCTTTGCCTTGATCTGTACCGCCAAGCCGCTCTCGGACCTGCGCCTGCGCCCCTACCAGACCGACGCCATGCAGGCCCACCGGCTCGCGAACGGGCTGCCGACGACGCGCGGGCGCTGGGGCAGCAAGGGATAGGGCGGGCTAGCCGCCGGCGCCGAGGGCCGCGGCGATCTCGTCGATCGCGGCCTTCTCCGCATCGCTGACTTCAGTTTCGCCCTCGCGGTGTGCGGTCGCGACCCTGTCGGCGACCGTGAGCACGAAGCGCTTGTAGGCGGCGAGCTCGTCGGGAGTCGCCTTCTGCTCGAGCAGGGCGACCGCTTCGCGCAGGTGCTGCAGGCCACCGCGCTTCATTTTCGCGGCCGAGCTGTAGCGCGTGTGGCGACGGTCGTACCTGGCCCCGACGATCTCGTCGAGCAGCTGGCTGGAGCCGTATAGCCGGCGAGCCTCGGTATAGGCCTTGCCGATGGCGAACGTCTCGCTGAAAACCCCGCCACGCTGCGCCGTGACCACGATCAGGCCGGCGCTCGGCGGCCCGACCAAAACGAGCTCCCACTCCTCCAGCGTGAAATCGGTCTTTCCTGTCATCCATTTCCCCTTTTCCCGTTCGACCGCCAGTCGCCTTCCGTAGCGATGGAGTCGCGGGATGACGAGTCGAGCTCCTTGAGTATTACCGCTAAAGCGGGCGCGTGATGGCGCGTTCGTTTGTCGCTACACCACTCGAAGCTTCGGCGGGCTTCGGATCGACTAGCCCGCGTCGCCGAGGGCCGTGGCGATCTCGCCGATCGCGGCCTGCTCGGCATCGCTGACGGCGGCGTCCCCTTCTCGGTGCGCGTTCGCAACCTTGTCGGCGACCGCGAGGACGAAGTTCTTGTAGCCGGCGACCTCCTCTTCCGTCGCCTTTTGCTCGAGCAGGGCGATCGCGTCGCGCAGACGCTGTAAGCCGTGCTCCTTCAGCTCCTCAAACGAGCGGAAGTGCGTATGCTCGCGCTCGGGCCTGGCTGTGACGATCTCGTCGAGCAACTCGCTCCCGCCGTATAGCTGACGCGCCTCGACGTATGCGGCCGGGATCGCGAGCGTCTCGCGGAAAACTCCTCCTCGTTGCGCCGTGACCACGATCAAGCCGGCGCTCGGCGGCCCCTCCGAAATGAGCTCCCACTCCTCTTCCGTGAAGTCGGCCTTTCCTGTCATCCCTATCTCCTTTTCCGTTCGACAAACGAGTCGCCTTCCAAAGCGACGGAGTCGCGGATGACGAGTCGAGCTCCCTGAGTATTACCGCTGCAGCGAGGCGCTGCAGCGTTTTGTTCGGGGACAAGGATCTATTTTTGCACTAACGATTCTCGGCCCCGGTCTGAGATACTCATCCGAAGCGAAAGGAGGGAACGTGAGGAAAAAGGTTGTGCTCTTTGCCTTGCTCGCGATCGCGGTCGCCATTGTGTTGGTGGGCTGTGGCTCGAGCGGGAAGAAAAGCTCGAAAAGCACCTCGTTCGTGTTTGCCAGCTCGGCCGACCCGGTGCTGCTAGACCCGGCGCTCGTATCGGATGGTGAGTCGCTTCGGATCACCAACCAGATCTTCCAGAGCCTGGTCGGCTTCAAGCCGGGCGGCTCGGAGGTCGTACCCCAGCTGGCGACGAGCTGGAAGCCAAGCGCCAATGCTCTGTCGTGGACGTTCAAGCTGAAGACGGGTGTGAAGTTCTCGGACGGCACACCGTTCAACGCTGCGGCCGTTTGCTTCAACTACGACCGCTGGTTCAACTTCCCGGCGGCGCTCCAAAACCCGGCCGTCAGCTACTACTGGAACACCGTGTTCGTGGGCTTCGCGCATCCGGCGAGCGGCGGTGCAGGGCCGGACAAGAGCCTCTACAAGAGCTGCACGGCAAAAGGCGACAGCGAGGTCACGCTCAACCTGACCCGGCGCTCGTCATCCTTCATCTCGGCCATCGGACTGCCGAACTTCGGTATCGCAAGCCCGACGGCGCTGAAGAAGTACAAAGCCGACGCGGGCACGGTCGACTCGACCGGCGTCTTCCATCCGACCGGCACATTCGCGACGCGGAACCCGGTGGGAACGGGCCCGTACATGCTCCAGTCGTGGGAGCCGGCCGTGAAGCTGGTGCTCGTTGCCAACCCGAAATACTCGGGGCCGAAGCCAGCGATATCCAAGGTCGTCTACCGCTCGATCGCGGACAACGCCGCCCGCTTGCAGGCGCTGCAAAGCGGCGAGGTACAGGGCATCGACTACGTAGCGCCCCAGGACTACTCGACCGTCACGAAAGACTCGAAGCTGCAACTGCTCAAGCGACCGGTCTCCTCGATCGGCTACATCGGCCTGAACCAGGCCAAGCCGCCGATGGACAAACTGCTCGTTCGCCAGGCCATGGCCCACGCGATCGACAAGGCGGCCGTCATCAAGGCGATCTATGGCCAGACGGGTGAGGTGGCGAACCAGTTCCTGCCGCCCTCGCTGTTCGGCTACGCCAAGAGCGGCGTCACGGACTACGCGTACGACCCCGCGAAGTCGAAGGCGCTACTGAAGCAGGCCGGTCTGACGTTGCCGGTGACGATCGACTTCTGGTATCCAACGGACGTCTCGCGCTCGTACATGCCGGATCCGCAACGGATCTTCCAGGCCTTCCAGTCGACGCTGAACAATTCGGGCTTCAAGGTCGTGCCACATTCGGCACCGTGGCGCCCGGATTACCTCGGCGGGACGCAATCGGGCAAGTATCAGGTCTACATGCTCGGTTGGATCGCCGACTACTACGATCCGCAGGACTTCCTGAACGTGCACTTCGGATCGAAGACACCACTGTTCGGTTTCGACAATCCGAAGCTGTTCGCGATGCTCGCCAAGGCGGACGCCGAGCCCAACCCGGCTCTGCGCACCGCGGACTACCAGCAGGCCAGCATCGCAGTGATGAAGTTCCTGCCGATGGTGCCGTACGCGTGGGGTAGCTCCGCGCTGGCACTGAACAAGAACGTCCTCGGCTACGTGCCCGGCCCGATCGGACCGGTCAACGAGCCCTGGGCTGCTCTGCACTACGCCAAGTAAGGAATGACAGCCGGCCGGCGGACGAAAAATGCTTCGCTTCATCGTCCGCCGGCTGCTGCTTCTCGTTCCGATTCTGCTCGGGCTCTCGATTCTCGTCTTCGGCTGGATCAGGGCGCTGCCCGGGTCGCCCGCGCAGACGCTCCTGGGCGAGCGCGCGACGCCGCAACTGATCCTGCAGGTCCGGCATCAGTACGGCCTCGACAAGCCGCTGCCGATCCAGTACTGGGACTATCTGAAGACCGTCTCGAGCGGCAACCTCGGGACGAGCATCACGACCTACCGCCCGGTCACCTATGAGCTTCAGCACCGCTTCCCGGCCACGGTCGAGCTCGCGCTCGGCGCGATGATCTTCGCGATCGGCGTCGGGATTCCGCTCGGCTTCTTCGCCGCCAAGAAGTACGGCTCGTTTTTCGATCAGTCCAGCCTGGTCGGCTCGTTGATCGGGATCTCGATTCCGATCTTCTTCCTCGGGCTGATCCTGAAATACATCTTCGCCGTGCGCCTGCACTGGCTGCCCTCGATCGGCCGCGAGGACATTCTGGCGGTGCGCGCCCACCCGACGAACTTCTACGTTCTCGACGCGATCATCGGGCTCGACCCGGGCGGGCTCTGGGACGCGATCCGCCACCTGATACTGCCCTCGATCGCGCTGGGCTCGATTCCGCTGGCGATCGTCACGCGCATCACCCGCGCCTCGGTGCTCGACGTCCAGCACGAGGACTACGTGCGCACCGCTCGCGCCAAGGGCCTGCCACCGAACGAGGTCGACCGGCGCCACGTGCTGCGAAACGCCCTGCTGCCGATCTCGACGATCATCGGGCTGCAGACCGGCCTGCTGCTCTCGGGCGCCGTGCTGACCGAGAAGGTGTTTGCCTGGCCGGGTGTCGGTAGCTGGCTCACCTCTGCGATTGCCAGCCGCGACTACCCCGTGCTGCAGGGCGGAATTCTGTTCGTGGCGATCGTGTTCGTGCTCGTCAACCTGGTCGTGGACATCTCCTACGCGATCATCAACCCACGGATCAGGCTCTCATGAGCATCGCCGAGCTCGAGGGGGCCGACGTTCAGCGCGATGCGCCGAGCGGGCTTTGGCGCGAGGCCTGGAGCCGGCTGCGCCGGAACCCGGTGGCGATCATCGGCTTCTGTCTGGTCGTCTTTTTCGCCCTGGTCGCGCTGCTGGCACCGTGGATCGCGCCCTTCGGCCCGAACCAGGACGTCGGCTTCTCGCAGTGCTCCACCAGCGGCTGCCCCGGACCGTCGATCCATCACTGGCTGGGCATCGACCTGAACGGCCGCGACGAACTGTCCCGAATCATCTTCGGGGCGCGCTTCTCGCTACTGATCGGCTTCGTGTCGGCGCTGTCGGGGCTCTCGATCGGTCTCGTGCTCGGCTCCATCGCCGGCTACGCGGGCGGCTTCATCGACACGATCGTGATGCGCTGCATGGACATCATGCTGGCGATTCCGGGCCTGCTGCTCGCGATCGGGATCGTGGCCATGCTCGGCACCGGCCTCTGGCAGATCATGGTCGCGGTCGGGGTCACGAACGTGCCGATCTTCGCGCGATTACTGCGCGGCTCGGTGCTGGTGCAGCGCGAGCAGGACTTCGTGCTGGCCGCGCGCGCGGTCGGTGTGCGGCGGCGGGCGATTCTGTTCTCGCACATCCTGCCGAACGCGATCTCGCCGGTGATCGTGCAGGGCACCCTCGCGATGGCGACCGCGATCATCGACGTCGCCGGGCTCGGCTTCCTGGGGCTGGGGCCGCAGGATCCTGCGACGCCCGAGTGGGGGACGATGCTGACGCAGGTGAACGAGTACCTGCAGAGCGCGCCCTGGCTGGCGATCGCGCCGGGCGTGGCGATCGTGCTCTCGGTGCTCGGCTTCAACCTGATCGGCGACGGACTGCGCGAGGCGCTCGACCCGAAGCTGCGTGGCCGTGTCTGAGCGAGCTCCTGACGCCGCCGCCCCGATTCTCGAGGTGGACGGGCTCAAGGTCGAGTTCTGGACCTCGCGCGGGACGATCTACGCCGTCAACGACATCTCGTTCAAGGTCGCGCCGGGCGAGATGATGGGCATCGTCGGCGAGTCGGGCTGCGGCAAGAGCGTGACCGCGCTGGCGCTGCTCGGCATTTTGCCGCGCGCGGGCCGGGTGGTCGCCGGCAGCGCCCGCTTCGACGGGAAGGATCTGCTCAAGCTCTCCGACCACGACCTGCGCCGGATCAGGGGCAAGGAGATCGCGATGATCTTCCAGGATCCGATGACCAGCCTGAACCCGGTGCTGACGATCGGGCGGCAGATCGTCGAGCCGCTCGAGACGCACTTCGGGATGGCCCGCAAGGTCGCCATGCGGCGGGCGATCGAGCTGCTCGAGCAGGTCGGCATTCCCGGCGCCAAGGAGCGCATCCACGACTATCCGCACCAGTTCTCGGGCGGGATGCGCCAGCGGGCGATGATCGCGATGGCGCTGGCCTGCGAGCCGAAGCTGTTGATCGCGGACGAGCCGACCACGGCGCTCGACGTCACCATCCAGGCGCAGATCTTGGACGTGCTGCGCAAGCTGGTGGCCGAGCGCGGAACGGCGCTGATCCTGATCACGCACGACCTGGGCGTCGTCGCGGGGATGTGCACCGACATCGACGTGATGTACGGCGGGATGTTCATGGAGCGGGGCACGGCCGAGCACATCTTCCAGCGGCCGCGGCATCCCTACACGCTCGGACTGCT
>JADGPD010000057.1 GCA_017882615.1 Thermoleophilia bacterium | reverse complement strand
GTGCTTCTTCAAGATCAGGATCTCGCGCCGGCCGGCGATCAGCTTCGCCAGGCGCTCGCGCGGAAGCGCCGCCTGCTCGGAGAGCGGAATCGGGTCGATCTGCTTGGTCTCGGGCACCCGCTCGGCGCCCGGCGTTCCGCGCAGGCAATGCGGTGGGTAGGTGCGCTCAAAATCGGGCTCGTCCGAGATCTCCGGATCGGTCAGCTCGTGGTCGTCGGCGGAGGCCACGTGCACGATGCCGGCGGCTTTTGCCGCCTCGACCAGGCGAGCCATCGCCGGCCGGCGCGTCTCAGCGCCCGGGACGTACAGCTTCCCTTCGGGGAGCATGAAGTCGACCTGGGTGTCGACGTCCCAGAGGATCGCCCGCGTCATCTGGTGATCAGCTCGAGTCTCGGATTCGGTCGCAAGCGGCGCCCCTTCTTGGCGACCGGGCGTCCGTCGGCCAGGATCACGTCGGCTGTGAAGTCGTAACGGCCGCTCATCAACGAGGAGCCGACTCCGTAGGAATCGACCGGGACCCCGCTAGCCTCGAAGGCGGCGATCTTCGCCGCGTCGAAGCCGCCCGAGGCGACGATCTTCACATGCTCGAAGCCCTCCCGGTCGAGCGCGCCGCGCACTTGGTGCACGAGGCGCTCGTTGACACCCGCCGGGGCAAAGTCTCCCGACTCCTCCATCTCGGCCCAGAGCGATCGATCGACGAGTGAGCCCGACGTGTCGAGGCGAACGCCCCAGAGACGATCACCCAGCGCCCGGGCGACGGCCAGCGAGGTGGTCACCGAGTCGTTGTCGAAGTCGACCAGGACGATCACGTTCATCTCCGGCGGCGCCCAGGCAGCGAATCGCTCGGCCGCCAGCACGGTGTCTCCGCCGTAGCAGGCGATCAGCGAATGCGGCACGGTACCGATGCCGCGCTCGCCCCACCAGGAGGCCTGGGCGTCGGTCGACACGCCGATCGCACCGGCGATGTGCGCCGCGTACCCGTCGCCGGTCTGCACGCGATGGTGGTCGTGCCGAGCCGGAAAGAAGAGGATCGGCTTGTCGCCGGCGGCTTCGACCACGCGGCGTACGTTGGTCGCGATCTTGGTGCGGCGGGCCAGAACCCCGAGATAGAGGGTCTCGAGGTGTGCCACCTCGGTGTAGTCGCCCTCGATCGTCAGCACCGTCTCCCAGGGCTCGATCTCGTCGCCGTCGTAGAGCGCCTTGACGGTGAGGTTGGACCAATGCTCCGAGCAGAGCTGGAGGATCGCGATCGCCTCATCGATGCCGCCGAGCACCGAGTGCCGGCGCTGGAAGACCTGAATCAGGACGTTCGTGTGCCTGTCGTCCGCCAGCAGCGCCGCACGGGCGAAGTTGAAGTAGGCGTCCGAGTAGTAGCCGGCCCGCATGCGCTCGACCGGAAGCTCGAAGATCTCCGGCGGCAGGCGCTCGCCCGTCTCGCGGACTCTGATCCCGACAGCCATCGCGACTTGGTATTCCCTCGCCACCTCTGGCGTACGCATACCGACGACATAAAAAGCAGGCGCACAAATAGGGGCCGCCGCGACCGACCTGGCGGGCGCGGCTCACCAAACGCCATCCTCCGGCCGCTTTTCGCTTTCCACCGCCAAAAGTCGTCATGCCTCCCAAAGGGAGGCGGACTTTTGGCGGAAACGGCGCGACCGACATGGCGGGCGCGGCTCACCAAACGCCATCCCTGGCCGTACGCCTCGAACACTGACCACAACCACGGCTAGCCGATCTCGCTTCTCTAGGAGCAGACGAAACGCTCGCGCCGAAGGCGCGGTGCCTCGTACACAGAGGTAACACCGCGAAAAGTCAAAACGGCTCCGCGGCCGACTTTTCGCGGCTACAAGGTGGGCAAGTAGCGCTTCATCTCCCAGTCTGTGAGCTGAACGCGGTAGTCGTCCCACTCCTTGCGCTTGAGGTTGATGTAGTTGTCGAAGATGTGATTCCCGAGCGCCTTTTGCATCAGGCGCGAGTGGGACAGCTCTTCGATCGCCTCGCCCAGCGTCTCCGGCAGCGAGACGATGCCTCGCTCCTCGCGCTCCTTGGGCGACAGGTGATAGAGGTTGGTCTCCATCGGCGCCGGGAGCTGGTAGTTGTTCTCGATTCCCTCGAGACCGGCGTGGAGCAGGCAGGCGAAAGCGAGGTAGGGATTGCAGGCCGGATCGGGGCTGCGGAACTCCGCTCTCGTGCCTTCCTCGGAGCCCGGCTTGTAGAGCGGAATCCTGATCAGCGCGGAGCGGTTGCGCTGCGACCAGGCGACGTAAACCGGCGCCTCATAGCCCGGAACGAGCCGCTTATAGGAGTTGACCCACTGGGCGAAGATCGCGGAGAGCTCGCGAGCGTGCTTGAGCTGGCCGGCGATGAAGCCCTTGGCCTCCTTGGAGAGGTGGTACTTGTCGCTCGCGTCGAAGAAGCCGTTCCGCTCGCCGCGGAAGAGTGACTGATGAATGTGCATGCCCGAGCCGTTCTCGCCGAAGATCGGCTTCGGCATGAAGGTGGCGTAGCAGCCGTTCTTGGCCGCGATCTCCTTCACGATCAGGCGGTAGGTGATCGTGGCGTCGGCCATCGCCAGAGCGTCGGTGTAGCGCATGTCGATTTCGTGCTGAGACGGTCCGACCTCGTGGTGCGAGTACTCGATTGCGATTCCCATTCCCTCGAGCGCCCGGGTGGTCTCGGCGCGGAGCTCGGTGGCGGCGTCCATCGTCGTCTGCACGAAGTAGCCGCCCTCGTCGAGCGGCTCGGTGCCTTTCGAATCCTTGAAGAGGAAGTACTCGAGCTCGGGGCCGACGTTGAGCGTGTCGAAGCCCATCGACCTCATCCGCTCGAGCGCCCGGCGCAGAACATGGCGCGGGTCGCCCTCGTAGGGCTTGCCGTCAGGGGTGACGATGTCGCAGATCATTCGGACGGTCTTCGTCTCGCCTTCTCGCCAGGGCATGACGGCGTAGGTCGTCGGGTCGGGGATGGCGACCATGTCGGATTCCTCGATCGCGTTGAAGCCGGTGATCGAGGAGCCGTCGAAACCCATCCCGTCGTTGAGCGCGTCTTCGAGCTGCCAAGGAGTGATGGCGAAGCTTTTTAGGTGCCCCTCGAGATCCGTGAACCAGAGCAGGACCATCTGTACGCCGTCGGCCTGCACGCTCTCTAGCACGCGCTTGCGGTCGGCGGGATCCGAAGTCGCCCGATCTTTCGTTGTTACCTTGGCCACCTGACTCACTCCCTCCGTCGACTACGAATGCGAAACCCGGAACCGGAACTGTAGTTGTAGCGTGGAATCGAGCATAGGTCGAAACAGCGTGAGGCGACGCGGGCTCGTGTCATCGCGGTAGCTCGAGCGTCCCGCACGATTTGACAAGCAGTTTCGGACACGGCATCCTTGGATGCAGACGAATCGCCGACGAAGGCGCTCGTCGAGGCAATGGGGCCTCAGGACGTGGTATGTCCGGGCCCTTTTTTCGTGCTCAGGCCCGGAACCGGTCAGGTTCTGGGCTTTTTTTGTTGGACCAATCGATGGGGAGGAAAACCCAAATGTCGGACATGGACACCGAGCTCAAGCAGTACCTTGAGGCGGGTCCTTCGGTCGCCCCGAAGGACGCGCTCGAATTCGCCGAAGGCAGCGAGATCAAGATCGTCGACTTCAAGTTCGTCGACCTGCTGGGGCGCTGGCAGCACGTCTCTATGCCGTTGAACGCCGTCGATGAGTCGGCGTTCGTGGAGGGACTCGGATTCGACGGCTCCTCGATCAGGGGCTGGCAGGCGATCGACGAGTCGGACATGCTGCTCATCCCCGACCCGTCGACCGCGATCGTCGATCCCTTCACCGCGGATGCGACGCTCTCGTTGATCTGCGACATCCGTGATCCGGTCACGGGCGGGCCCTACGACAAGGATCCGCGCTTCGTCGCCAAGCGAGCCGAGGAGTACCTGCGCTCGACCGGTGTGGCAGACACCGTCAACATCGGGCCCGAGTGTGAGTTCTTCGTCTTCGACTCGGTCTCGTATGACCTCGAACCGCAGCGAACCGGTTATTCGATCGACTCCGGGGAAGCTCATTGGAACAGCGGTAAGCCCGGCCTCGGCTACACGATCCGCGAGAAGGAGGGCTACTTCCCGCCCGCTCCGCACGACACGTTGCAGGACCTTCGCTCCGAGATGGTGCTGACGCTTGGAGGGCTCGGAATCGACTGCGAGTTCCACCACCACGAGGTCGCGAGCGCGGGTCAGTGCGAGATCAACATGCGCTTCGACTCGCTACGAAAAATGGCCGATCAGGTCATGGTCTACAAGTACGTCGTCAAGAACGTCGCCCGGCGTGCCGGCAAGTCGGTGACCTTCATGCCGAAGCCGCTCTTCGGCGACAACGGCTCGGGCATGCACGTGCACCAGTCGCTCTGGAAGGAAGGCACGCCGCTGTTTGCCGACAAGTCCGGCTACGCGGGACTCTCCCAGCTGGCGCGCTCATACATCGGCGGTCTGCTCAAGCACGCCCCGGCGATCCTCGCCTTCTGCGCGCCGACGACTAACAGCTACCGCCGCCTCGTGCCCGGTTACGAGGCTCCGGTCAACCTCGTCTACTCGCAGCGCAACCGCTCGGCCTGCATCCGCGTTCCGATGTACTCGGAGTCGCCGAAGGCCAAGCGGCTCGAGTTCCGTCCGCCCGACGTCACGGCGAACCCCTACCTCGCCTTCTCGGCCATGCTCATGGCCGGGCTGGACGGCATCGAGAAGAGCATCGACGCAGGCGAGCCGGCCGACTTCGACCTGTTCGAAGAGGCCACCGACATTCCGCAGGTGCCAGGCTCGCTGGCCGAGGCGCTCGACGCGCTCGAGGCCGATCACGAGTTCCTGCTCAAGGGCAGCGTCTTCAGCGAAGACCTGATCCGCACCTGGATCGACTGGAAGAGGGAGCACGAGGTCGACTTCGTGGCATTGCGTCCACATCCGGCGGAGTTCGCCCTCTATTACGACGCCTAGGAGAAGAAGACGGAAAGGCTGGGAGAGTCTCGGCTCTCCCAGCAGACCGCTTGATGACGGAGGGGGTGGACGGACAGCATGATCAAGGTAGAAGCAATCGTGGTTCCTGATCGCGTCGAGATGGTGATAGACGCGGTTGAGGCTGAGGCCGGGCACGTAGGCGTGACCGTCGTCGCGGCGGCCGGGTACGGGCACCGGCGTGACGTTCCGGAGGCGCTTCTCACCTTCATCGTTCCGGAGCACAAGGCGGAGAAAATCGTCGGGGCGATCTGCGACGCCGCCAGAAGTGGGAATGAGTCCGGTGACGGGCTCGTCTGGATGTCCTCCATCTACAACGTCAGGCACAACCGAACGGGCAAGCCGCTGCACGAGTACGTGGACGCGGATTACCTGAAGGCGAGCGTTTGATCACGAACGCACACGACGCGAGCGCGGCTTATCGCGCTCTACCGAATCTCGATTACACATCGCCATCCCGGGCGCGCGCGCTCCGGCGATGGCTCAAGGAGCGCCGGCGGCTTTGAGCGAATCCGTCGCGCTTCCTATCCCAAGCGAGGTTCGTCCGAGCGAGGGATAGGACTCCCCAGAGAGACAAGGGCCCGACCAGACTCGGGCCCTTGTTGCGTCTGGCGACATCGCCTTCCTCTCGCTCGGCCGCGACAACTGCACCGAGGCCCTGACCGACTTCTTCTTTCTGCTCGACGAATGGGAGCTGGCGGCAAGCGGGGAATACGGCAGCCTCGCTCAGGCAGAAGCCGGAATCCGGGGGCTGTCGCGCGCCTACTGGAGAGAGACCGTCGAAGCCGGCTCTCGCCCGGAGCCACGGGCCTAGGGTTTGAGGTTCTTGACGTAGCGAGCAGTGCGATCGTCGGGCGCATAGTCGGTGGCAAGCCAGAACGCGTCGGCGCCGGCCTCCGCTTTGATCGCGTAGAGGGTGATGCGCGCGGCGCCTCGCTCGCGCAGGCTGCGCTCGCCCGCGGCCACGAGCGCCCGCCCGACGCCGGCGCGCCGGTGCTCGGGCAGTACGGCGAGCCGGAAGAACGTTCCCCGCCAGCCGTCGAACGCGGCTATCACCGAGCCGATCAGCGCGCCCTCCTCTTCGGCGAGAAGTAGCGCTTCGGGATCGCGATCGATCAACGAGAGGATGCTCGCCTCGTCGTCGGTGCGAGTTGTCACGGTCGCGGCCAGGCGCCAGAGCTCGAGGATGGCGCCCGCGTCGCCCGCGTTGGCCAGGCGGATCGCCGGGCTCATTCGAGCGAGAGCCGCGACTTGGCGGCTGCGATCGCTTCCTTCACTCCTCCCGGGCCGGGCGCCGAGCGGGCGTGAACGCTCTCGGCGGCCGAGGAGGGTGGAACGAAACTCCCGTCCTTGACCGAGCGGGCAACCTCGCCGTAGGCATCGCGGAAGGGGACACCCTCGCCGACCAGCTTCTCGGCGGCGTCGGTGGCGAGCAGGAGCGGATCGGCCACCGCTTCGGCCATCCGCTCGCGCTCGAGCTCGGCGTGGTGAACGAGCACGGCCAGAGCCGCAAGGGCGCCGCGCAGATCGCGCCGGGCCGAGAAGACCGCTTGCTTGTCTTCCTGCAGATCGGTGTTGTAGGCGAGCGGCAAGCCCTTGAGCACGGCCAGCAGACCGGCAAGGCGCCCGGCGGCGGTGCCCGCCTTACCGCGCACCAGCTCGGCCACGTCGGGGTTCAGCTTCTGCGGCATCATCGAGGAGCCGGTAGCCGCCTCCTCGGGCAGGCGCAAGAAGCCGTACTCGGCGCTGGCCCAGAGACAGAGCTCCATCGCAACGCGCGAGAGGTGAGAGAAGCAAGCGGCGACCGCGTACAGGTAGTCGAGCGCGAAGTCGCGATCGGCGACGGCGTCGAGCGAGTTTCTCAGCTGTTCGTCGGGCGCCGGTAACGGCAGCGTAGAACCCGCCAGCGCGCCAGCCCCGAGCGGGCTCGGCTTGGAGGAGGTCGCGGCGGCCACAAAGCGCACCAGGTCGCGCTCGAGCATCTCCACCCAGGCGAGCAGGTGGTGGCCGAGAGTGACCGGCTGGGCGCGTTGCATGTGCGTGTAGCCCGGAATCAGCGTCTCGGCCTCGGCCTCGGCTCGATCGAGCAGCACGGACGCAAGTCGGCGGATTCCCTCGCTCGCCTCCTCGCAGGCGTCGAGCACATACAGGCGCATGGCCGCCACGACCTGGTCGTTGCGCGAACGGCCGGCATGGATCTTGCGTCCGAGATCGCCGAGCAGGCGCTCGATCGCGGAGTGGACGTCCTCGTCGGAGTCGGTCGCGCCTCCTTCGCGCGCGATCCGGTCGAGCGCCTCGGAGATCTGCGCCAGTTCCTCGTCCGTGAGTAGTCCCGCGCCGTGCAGGCGCTTGGCGTGTTGCCTGGAGGCCGCGCAGTCATAGGGCAGTAGCTCTCGGTCGGGCGCGCGCAGGAACTCCGCCACCTCGGGCGCGAGCTTCTTCTCGACTCTGTCCGACCAGAGGGCCACGAATCTCCTAGCTGTTCTTTCTCGCCCGGGCCGCGACGGCCTCCGTCTCGAGCGAGAGAAGCGTGATCAGGCCCTCGGCCGCCTCGTGCGGGAAGGTGTCGGAGGCGCCGTAGGAAGCCAGCGTCTCGGCGTAGAGAGCGTTGTCCGAGCGCCGCCCGACGACGACGGCCTGACCGCCCTGCAGGCGGAGCCGCACCTCGCCTGTGACCATCTTCTGAGTGTGGTCGACAAAGGCGTCGATCGCCTCGCGTGCGGGGCTGAACCACTTGCCCTCGTAGACGATCTCCGTCCAGCGCACCTCGAGATAGTGCTTCAGCCGCAGCTCATCCCGGGTTAGCACGAGATCCTCGAGCGCCTTGTGCGCCTCGATCAGGCAGGTAGCGGCCGGCGCCTCGTAGACCTCGCGGCTCTTGATGCCGACGGCGCGGTTCTCGATCATGTCGATCCGGCCTATCCCATAGGCGCCCGCCTCGACGTTCATCTGGTGGATGAGTTCGTAGACAGGCAGCTTCTTGCCGTCGAGCGAGACCGGCACTCCGGCCTCGAAGGCGATGACGATCTCCTTCGGCGCGGGCGCCTTGGTCGGATCGGAGGTCATCGTGTACGGCTCTTCGGGCGGAGCGTTCCAGGCATCCTCGAGCATCCCCGACTCGATCGCGCGTCCGAACAGGTTCTCGTCGATCGAGTACGGCGACTCCTTGGTGTTGGTGATCGGAATCCCGCGCTCCTGCGCGAAGGCGATCTCCTCTTCGCGCGTGCGCACCTGATCGCGCAGCGGAGCGATCACCTTTACGCCGGGGTAGTTGGCCTTGAAGGCGTAGTCGAAGCGAAGCTGGTCGTTCCCCTTGCCGGTGCAGCCGTGTACGAGCGCTTCGGCTTGGTGCTCGAGAGCCACCTCGGCGACCGCGCCGGCGATGAGCGGGCGCGAGAGAGCCGATACGAGGGGATAGCGTCCCTCGTAGAGCGCGTTGGTTTTGATCGCCTGGGCGACGATGCCGTTCGCGAAGCGCTCTTTCAGGTCGAGCACGATGATCTCCTTGGCGCCGGCGACCTCGCCGCGCTCGATCGCCTGCTCCAGGTCGTATTCCTGGCCGACGTCGGCCATTACCGCGATGACGTCGTCGAAGCCGTAGTCCTCTTTCAGCCAGCAGATCGCGCAGGTGGTGTCCAGGCCACCGGAATAACAAAGGACCGCAGTCCTACTCATCTGACACTCCTCATCTCTTGTCGCTCTCGATATCTAGTCCAGCCAGGAACTCGACATGGAGCTCCTCGGCAAGCTCGGCGCCCGTCACGCTCTGATTCGCCACGATGAGAATCGTGTTCTCGCCCGCGAGAGTGGCGAGGATGCGTGGGAGATGAGCGTCGTCGATCTCCTGGGCCAGCGCTCCGGCGAAGCCCGGCGGCGTGGTCAGGACGACCAGATTCCCGCTCGACTCGCAACTCAGCGCCCAGCGCTTGAAGGCCTCGGCGAGCTGCGCCTGGCGGCGGTGGCCGTTCGCTCCGGCGGCCGGCGCGTAAACGAGCCTGCCGCCCGCGCCGCGCACCTTGACCAGGCCCAGTTCTGTGATGTCGCGGGAGACAGTCGTCTGCACGACCTCGTGGCCGAGCTCGCGAAGCGCCTGGGCGAGCTCGTCCTGGGTTGCGATCTCGCGCTCGCGTACGAGGCGCAGGATCACCGCGTGGCGATCGCTCTTGTTCATGTCAGTACCTCCCGAAGAGTTGCAAGGGCCTGATCAACCAGTCCCGCCGAGACGGTGAGAGGTGGTGTCAACCGGATCGAGTTGGCGCCGCAGGTGGTTATGAGCAGCCGGTGCTCGAGCGCTTTCGCCGCGACGTCGGCGGCTGCGCCGTCGACGTCGGCGCCGATGAGAAGGCCCGCGCCGCGTACGTCCGAGACGCCGGGGATTTCGCGCAGCCCCGCGCTCAGGCGCTCGCCCATCTGGCGAACGTTTGCCAGCAGCTCCTCGTCGATCGCATCGAGAACCGCGCATGCGGCGGCGCAGGCGACCGGATTGCCGCCGAAGGTCGAAGCATGCTCGCCGGGCTCGAATCCGCGGGCGGCCCCGTCGGCCACCAGCAGGGCGCCGATCGGAAGGCCGTTGGCGAGACCTTTGGCGAGTGTGACCAGATCGGGCCGCACACCCAGGCTCTCGTAGGAGAAGAATGAGCCCGTCCTGCCGACGCCGGTCTGCACTTCATCGAAGCAGAGAAGCGCGCCGAGCTCGTCGGCGAGCGCGCGAGCTGCCTGCGCGAACTCGACATCGATCGCATGTACGCCGCCTTCGCCTTGAACCGGCTCCATGATGATCAGTCCGGTGTCGGCGAGCCCCGCGGCTCGGAGAGAGAGCGAGTTGTTCAAGAAAGCGAAGCTGACCTGGCCGAGCAGTGGCTCGAACTCATTGCGCTTGGCAGGCTGCCCTGTAATCGACAGGCCGCCCATCGTGCGTCCGTGGAAGGATCCTTCGAGCGCTACGACGCCCACCTTCCCGGTCGCCTTGCGCGCGTACTTGATGGTTGCCTCGATCGCCTCGGCGCCGGAGTTACAGAAGAAAGATTGGGCGCCGCCGAAACGCTCCGAGAGCTTCTTCGCCAGCTCCATCATCGGGATCGTCCAGTAGAGATTGGACACGTGCCAGAGCCGGTCGAGCTGCTCGTGGGCGGCGCGCGTGGATGCGGGATGGCGATGTCCCAGCCCGATCACGGCGATACCGCCGGCGAAGTCGAGGTAGCGCTCGCCGTTGTCGTCCGTGAGCCAGCAACCGTCGCCTTCGACGAAGGTGACAGGAGCGCGGGCGTAGGCCGGCAGCAGGTTGGTCTCGAGCATCTTCGTCATGCGATCACCGCGGTCTCGCCGATCTCGGCGATGACGCCTTGACGGGCGGCGTGCACCGCCGCGCGGAGCTTGGGAATAATCCCGCCCTGGAGCTCTCCGCTGGAGAGCAGCTGCTCGGCTTCGTGGGCGTGGATCGAGGCGACGACCTCTCCACCCATCAGCAGCCCGGGAACATCGGTGACGAAATGAACGCGCTCGGCCTCGATACCGACCGCGAGCATCGAGGCGGCCTCGTCGGCGTTGACGTTGAGCGGTCCGCGCGCAAGCGGAGCGATCACCGGGATCAGACCGGCGGCGAGCGCTTCGAGCACCGGCGCGGGAGAGCTCGGGAGCGGGTTTCCGACCAGGCCCAGCTCGCTCACCTGCTCGGCCTCCAGCCCGATCTCGTCGCCCATCAGGCCGACGCCGAGCTTGCCGACGGCCCGCACCAGCTCGTCGTTTACCTGCGCAAGCGCTTCACGCACGACCTCCAGCGCCTCAAGTGTCGTCACGCGGCGACCGTGGACGAAAGAGACATCGATTCCGCGCCGCGCCATCTCGAGCGAGATCTGCGGCCCTGCGCCGTGCACGATGCAGACCGCGTGCCCCTCGCGCGCGAGCGCGAGCGGATAGGAGATCGCATCGCGGGCGACGGCTCCGCCGAGCTTGACGACGATCCGGCTCACGTCGTGTACTCCGCGTTCAGCCGCACGTACTCGTAAGAAAGGTCGGAGGCGAGATAGTCGGCACAACCTTTACCGAGGCCGAGATCGAGGTCGATCACGCAGCTAACACCTTCCATGGCCGGGGTGGCATCGATCTGTGCGCCGTTCGCCAGCACCTGAGTGCCGTTGAAGGCCAGCGTCACCTTGTTCGGATCGAGCTCGGCATAGCCGCCGTTCCAGGGCGCCGAGCCGGCCGCCATCATCACCCGGCCCCAGTTCGGGTCGTGGCCGAACGCGGCCGTCTTGACGAGCGGAGAGGAAGCGATGCGGGCAGCGATCGCCACCGCCTGACCCTCGTCGACGGCGCCGCGCACGTTCACCTCCATCAGCACAGTGAATCCTTCGGCGTCCTTGACGATCTGCTCGGCGAGCTCGCGGCAGACCTGTCCGAGTAGCTGCTCGAACTCCCGGTCGGTCGCTTGGCTGCGCTCGACGTCGGCGGCGCTGTTGGCGAGCAAGATCACCGTGTCGTTGGTCGAGCAGTCGCCGTCGACCGAGATGCGATTGAAGCTGTGCTCGACGGCAGGGCGCAGAAATCGCGCGGGCTCGCCCGGCTCGAGCGGATAGTCGGTCGTGATGACGGCGAGCATCGTCGCCAGCTGGGGATGGATCATCGCGGCGCCCTTGGCCATG
>JADGPD010000056.1 GCA_017882615.1 Thermoleophilia bacterium | reverse complement strand
TGGTGGAGAGGCTGAAGGCCGAAAGCGGTCTTCCCGTCGCCGTCTACTGTCAGGGCGCCGGCGGTAACGCGCTTGCCTCCTCGATCGAGGCGGCCCGGGCCGGAGCCGAGCTGATCGCCTGCTCGATCTACCCGATCGCCCTCACGCTGCACCGCGCTCCGGGCGAAGTGCTGGCGCAGACACTCGCCGGGCTCGGCTTCGACTGCAAGGTCGACGCTGAGATCCTTTGGCAGGCCTCCGATCTCGTGGACGAGCACATCGGCGACGAGGTGATCGCTCCGCTTGCGCCGCGTATCGCCGCTCGCGCCGCCGAGTACGGCTTCCCGCCCGGAATCGTGGCGGCGCTCGACGCCCATCTCGAGACCTACTCCGCGGCCGATCTGCTCGACGACGTGCTCGACGAGCTCAATCGCATTCGCCAGGAGCTCGGCTCGCCGCCGCTCGCCTCGCCTACCGTTCAGATCCTCGGCTGGCAAGCCCTGCTCCACGTCCTCTCGGCCAGTCGTTACCAGACCGTCGTGGACGAGCTGCCGCCGCTGGTGCGCGGCGAGTACGGGCGCACTCCCGACGAGATCGATCCGACCGTGAAACGGGCGATCGAGCTGCGCTCGCCTGCGGCGGAGTCCAAGCCGGCGCCGACGCTCGACGAGTTGCGCGAGCGCTCCTCGGGGCTGGCTGCCAGCGACGAGGAGCTTCTGCTGCTGCGCTTCTTCGATCGGGAGGCCGAGCCGCTTCTGAAAGCGATCCGCAGCCGCACCTCGCCCGACATCGAGTTCTTCGGCGGCGCCGTCGAGCGAGATCGCGCCGAGCGGATCCGCGACATCATCCACGTCGTCCAGGAAACCGGTGTTTCGGAGGTCACGATCGAGGACGAGGACATGCGCGTCACCGTCCGCTCGGGCGCCGATCGCGGCGCGGTCTCCTCGGCTCCGCTCGCCTCGGCCGAGTTCGAGCAAACGCCGGAGATGCGCCCGACCGAGGGCATGATCGCCGTCTCCTCGCCGATGGTCGGAACCTTCTATCGCTCGCCCAACCCCGGCACGCCTCCGTTCGTGCAGCTCGGCGAGACGATCGAAGCGGGTCAGACGCTCTGCATCCTCGAGGCGATGAAGCTGATGAACGAGGTCAGGGCGGAGCAGGGCGGCATCGTGCGCCGCGTCTGCAAGGAAGACGGCGATCCGGTGCAGTTCGGCGACCTTCTCGTCGAGCTCGAGCCGATCGGCGGCAAACCGCTGGACAACTACTGATCACTTCCCGGTTCTCACCTGCCTTCGCTGGGAATAGACTGGCAGGCCGATGAAATTCGGATTCGCAGCCTTTAGGCGCACTGACCCGTCTTCCTAACGAATGTTTTCTCGCGTACTCGTAGCCAATCGCGGTGAGATCGCCGTCCGCATCATCCGAGCCCTGCATGAGCTCGGAGTTGAGGCCGTCGCCGTCTACTCGACCGCGGACGCCGACTCGCTTCACGTTCGTCTCGCCGACGAGGCGGTCTGTATCGGTCCGCCGCCGGCCAACGAGAGCTACCTGAGCATCTCCAACGTGATCGGCGCCGCCGAGACGACCGGCTGCCAGGCCGTCCATCCCGGCTACGGCTTCCTGTCGGAGAACCCCGCTTTCGTCGAGGCCTGCGAAGAGACCGGTTTCATCTTCATCGGCCCGAGCGCCGACTTGATGCGGCGAATGGGCGACAAGGCCGAGGCCAAGCGCGAGCTGATCGCGGCGAATGTTCCGCTCGTGCCAGGGAACGGCGCGGTGAACTCGTTTGCCGACGTCCAGGCCGGCGCCAAGGAGCTCGGCTATCCGCTCCTACTCAAAGCCGCCGCCGGCGGTGGGGGCAAGGGAATGCGCTTCGTCAAAGACCACGCCGAGCTCGAGAGCGCCTACGCGACCGCAGCCGGCGAGGCCGAGGCCGCCTTCGGCGACGGTGCGCTCTATGTCGAGAAGGCGATCGTGCCGGCGCGCCACATCGAGATGCAGGTGCTCTGCGACTCTTTCGGCGGCGTGCTCACACTCGGCGAGCGGGAGTGCTCGATCCAGCGCCGGCACCAGAAGCTGATCGAGGAGTCGCCCTCGCCCGCCATGACCCCGGAGCTGCGCGCGGAGATGGAGCAGGCGGTGGAGCGAGCCTGCGGCGTGATCGGCTACACCAACGCCGGGACGTTCGAGTTCCTGCTCTCTTCCGACAATCGTTTCTACTTCATGGAGCTGAACGCCCGCCTGCAGGTCGAGCACCCGGTGAGCGAGCTGGTCACCGGCATCGACATCGTGCGCGAGCAGATCCGCATCGCCGCCGGCGAGCCGCTCGCGCTCACCGGTCGCGCGCCGCTTCGCGGTCACGCGATCGAGATGCGCCTGAACGCGGAGGATCCTTCGCGCGACTTCGTTCCCACGCCCGGCCGGCTGGAGCGCTTCCGGGTGCCGCTCGGCCCCGGTGTGCGAGTCGACACCTTCGCCGAGGAGGGCATGGAGATTCATCCCTTCTACGACTCGCTGCTGGCCAAGCTGGTCGTTCACGACGCCGATCGGCCGGCCGCGATCGAGCGCGCTCTGCGTGCGCTCGGCGAGCTCCAGATCGAGGGCGTAACCAGCACCATCGCGGTAATTCGCGACATCGTCGATTCCGAGGAGTTCCGGCTCGGGGATTATTCGACGAACTTCATCGCCGAGGTTGGTAGCCGCCTTCCGGCTCTGCTCAAGGGATGAAGGAAGCACTCGTCTTCGAGGAGGAAGCGGGGCGGATCATCGTTCCTTCTCAGACGCTCGCCACGATCGTCTCGACCTCCGTGGAACGAGCCGGCGCGCGCGTCCGCCGCTATCCGCGCCGCAGCATCTCCTTTGACCTGAGCGCGGACGGTGGCCGCGTGCTGGTCGGCATCGTCGCTCCAAGCGGCGCCGTCTTGCCGGCGCTGACGGCGCAGGTGCAAAGCTCCGTCCACGAGACGCTTGCGCTGATGTGCGAGCTCGACCGACTGAGTGTGGACGTGACCGTCGAGGAGATCGCCTGATGGCCGGCCGCAGAGCCGCGCGCAGGACGGCGCTCTTTCTTCTCTATCAATGGGATCTGACCGGTAAGCCGCTGGCCTCGCTTTACGCGGGCGAGATCGATCCCTTCGCGCTCGAGACCGCCCGCGCCGTCTCCGAGCGCGCGGCCGAGCTCGACAGGCGCCTGAACGAGGTGCTCGAGGACTGGACGGCCGACCGATTGGGCGCGCTGGAGCGAAACATTCTGCGCATCGCCGTTTACGAGCTCGAGGGGGATACGGTTCCCTACGAGGTTGCCATCAACGAGGCGGTCGAGCTGGCAAAGCGATATACAACCGACGAAGCGGCGCGCCTGGTCAACGGCGCGCTCGGCAAGATCGTGAGAGAGGGAGGAAGCGAGTGAGCTCAGAGGAAGCGCTGGCCCGGGCCGAGAAGCTGCTCGAGAAGGTGGAAGAGACGCGCC
Organism: Thermoleophilia bacterium; assembly: GCA_017882615.1. GTDB lineage: Bacteria > Actinomycetota > Thermoleophilia > Gaiellales > Gaiellaceae > Fen-549. The sequence continues at coordinate 8,375 of JADGPD010000056.1, read as the reverse complement.
GTCAGCTGGAGCAGGCGGACGACTCGGCGCAGGCGATAGAGATCCTGAGCCAGCTTTCCGAGCTGGCCAAGGAGGTTGAGGCCGAGCTTTCCCGCGCTCGCCGCGAAGCGGAGGCCGAGGCCGATGCGGGCGCCTGACGAGCTGCGCGCCCTGATCGAGGGTTACCTGCACACGCTCGATCTGTCCGCCGACCTCGGCGAGCTGCGCGATTCGATGCGCTACTCGCTCGAGGGCGGCGGCAAGCGAATCCGTCCCGTGCTCTGCCTGGCGACCGCCGAGGCGCTCGGTTGCGAGCCGGAGCGCGTGCTTCCGGCCGCCGCGGCGCTGGAGCTGGTGCACTCCTTCTCGCTCGTCCACGACGACCTGCCCGCGTTGGACGACGATGCCGTGCGGCGCGGCCGCCCCAGCGCGCACATTCAGTGGGGCGAGGACGTCGCCATCCTCGCCGGCGACGCGCTCTTCGGTGAGGCCGTGCGCCTCGCGCTCAGCTATCCGAGCCCGGCCGTCGCACGCGAGCTGGTCGCCGCGACGCAGGGAATGATCGGCGGCCAGTACCTGGACGTCAACGGCGGCGCCGAGCTGGAGGAGCTGCACCGGCTGAAGACCGGCTGCCTGTTCGTGGCGGCGATCGGGCTGGCGCTCGAGGTAGTTGAGCTGCCCGCGCCCGAGCAGGCCCCCTGGCGCGCCTTCGCCGCGGAGCTGGGACTGCTCTTCCAGCTGGTGGACGACCTGCTCGACCGCGACGGTTACGTGCTCGTGCACGGCGTAGAGGAGACCAGGCGCCTGGCCGACGAGGCCGCCGCTCGCGCACAGTCGCTGCTCGCCGGAATCGACGCCGGCACCTCCGTGCTCGAGGGCATCACCGAGAGTCTCGTCTCGCGCACGAGCTGAGCTGCCTCGTCTCCGTAGACGCGCCCGCAGGAACCGGTGTTGGCACAGAACCGGCACATTCGTGTGTCGTTCGGCTTGATACCGTTCCCCGCCCGGTGGGAGGGTGAGAGGTGGAGAGGTGGACAACGGCGCCCGAACCCCAAGAAGCGCCCACGATGCCAAGAACATGAGCAAACCGACGAAGAAACGCCTCGACCAACTCCTCGTCGAGCGCGGCCTGGCCGATACCCGCGCCCAGGCCCAGGCACTGGTAATGGCCGGGCGAGTGATCGGCTACTCGAAGGCCGGACAGCAGGTGCCGGAAGACGCCGAGCTCGAGCTCACCACCAAGGCGCCGTTTGTCTCGCGCGGCGGCGAGAAGCTCGCCAACGCGCTCGATGCGCTCGGCGTCGATCCGGCCGGTCAGGACTGCCTCGATGTCGGCGCTTCGACGGGCGGCTTCAGCGACTGCCTGCTGCAACGCGGCGCGCGGCGCGTGATCGCACTCGATGTCGGTTACGGGCAACTCGCCTCGAAACTCCGCGACGACGCGCGCGTGATCGTGCTCGAGCGCGTGAACGCGCGCGAGCTGAAAGAGCTTCCGTTCGCGCCGGAGCTGATCGTCTGCGACGTCTCCTTCATCAGCCTCAGGCTGGTACTGCCGCCGGTGCTGGCGCTGGCCGCCCCCGGCTGGCACGCCCTCGCGATGGTCAAGCCCCAGTTCGAGGCAGGCAAGCAGGAGGTGGGAAAGGGAGGCGTGATCCGCGACCCCGAGATCCGCCGCCGCGTGGTGCGCGAGATCGCCGAAGCCTCGCTCGATTGGCATGCACGAGTGGCCGGCGTCGTAGACTCCGGGTTGCCCGGCCCGAAGGGAAACCGCGAGATCTTCATTCACCTCGTCAACGACACCGAACCCAGTCTCCCCAGCCAGCTCGAGGAGTGGATCTGCGATGCCACCAAGTGAGCCGATTCGCACCGCCGCTGTGGTCACTCACGGCCGAGTCGAGACGATCGGAGACGGGCTCGAGCGCCTGCAGGCGGTCGCCGAGCACAACGGCGTGACGCTTCTCTTCCCCTCGGACGAGCGAGAAAAGCACGGTCTTCCGCCCGCCGCCGACGAAGTCGCGACGGCCGACCTAGTCATCGTGCTGGGCGGCGACGGCACGATGCTGCGCACGCTCGACCGTTTTGTCGACAGCGGAATCCCCGTCTTCGGCGTCAACTACGGACGCGTCGGCTTTCTCACTTCGGTCTCCGCCGCCGAGCTCGAAAACGGCGTCGAACGAGCCTTCACGGGCGATTACCGCTTGCTCGAGCTTCCCACGCTCGAAGTCGAGGCTGACGGGCAGCGCCGCGCGGCGATCAACGACATCGTGCTCATCTCCTCGACGCACGGGCGCGTCGTCGAGCTCAACTGGCAGGTCGGCGGCGAGGACTACGGCAACGTCGCCTGCGACGGCATGGTCTGCTCCACGGCGATCGGATCGACCGCATACAACCTTTCGAACGGCGGCCCGGTGCTCGTCTGGGGCATCGACGTGATGTCCATCACCTTCGTCGCCCCGCACACGCTCGCCGCTCGGCCGCTCGTCGTTCCACGCGGGCAATCGCTGCTGGCCACCAACGTGACGGCCGACATCCCGCTCTCGGTGCTGGTGGACGGAGCTCCGCTGACCGAGCTCGGCTTCGAGGAGCGGGCCGAGGTCACCTTCGGCGAGAAGCGCGGGCTCCTGGCCCTGCTGCCGGAAGTGACCTTCGTGCGACGCTTTCGCGAGATCTTCCCGTCCTAGAAACCGAAACACCACTACGACCGGAAAGCTGCGCTTCCGGTTCGGCGCAGAGTCGACACTTTTAGGCGCGCATTTCTTCGCTTGGGGACAGTAATCTGGAACGACCCCGCGGGCGGGTGGCTCGGTGGAGGGCGAATAGAGAATCGTCACGGACAACGGCATTCGGGGATACGCGTCGAGCCCGTTTCGAGCAAATAGTCTCCAAGCGACAACTGCCCGTAGTCCTGTCCACTCGCTAGCCTCTCCTTCAATGGCAAGCGACCAGATATCCCATGCTGCGTAGGCTCCGGATCGAGAACCTCGTCCTGATTCGCGAGGCCGAGCTCGAGTTCGCGCCCGGTCTGAACGCGGTCTCGGGCGAGACCGGCGCCGGCAAGACGATCTTCGCCCAGGCGATCGGGCTTTTACTCGGGCAGAAGGGCGAGGCCTCAGCCGTTGGCCCGGCCGCCGGCGAGGCCTACGTCGAGGCCGAGCTGGAGCTGCCAGAAGGATTTTTCGACGAGGAGGAGCTGGCGGCCGTGGCCGAGCTGCAGCCCGCGGGCGAGGATGGTCTGGTGCTGGCGCGGCGGGTGTTCGGCGACGGTCGCACGCGCGCCTACGCCTGGGGCCGCGCGATTGCGCGCGAGGACGCCGCCGCAGCCGCCGAGCGGCTGATCGCCATGTCCGGCCAGTTCGAGCAGCGCCGCCTGAGTCGCCCGGCCTACCAGCTCGACCTGCTCGACGCCTTTGCGGGTGAGGAGCAGGACCGGAGGAGGAAGGAGGCGCGATCGGCCTGGCGTGAGCTGACTGCGGCCAGGCGCCGCTACGCGGAGCTGGCGCGCGACGCGAATGCCGTACAGGCGCGGCTCGAGGAGCTGCGGGCGCTAGTCGAGGCGACCGGCGAGCTCGACGCCGGCAGCGAGGATCGAATTCGCGCCGAGCGCGAGCGCATCAGTCACGTAGCCGAGCTGGCGCAGGCGGCGCAGACGGCTCTCGAGGCGCTGGCGCCCGAGGAGGGCGACGGGGCCGAGAGCCTGGTCGCGATCGCCGAGGGCGCCCTGGCACCGCTCGAGCGCCTGGCGCCGGAGCTGGCGGCCTGCACCGAGGAACTCCGCAGCGCCGAGCTCGAGTTGCGCGAAACGGCCAGCTCGCTTTCGGGCTTTCTGGCCTCGCTGGAGGTCGAGCCCGACCGGCTCGAACAGCTCGAGGCCGAGCTTGACCGAATCGCTCAGGCCAAGCGACGCTTCCGCTGCCTCGATTTCGCCGAGCTGATGGAGCGCGCCGCCGCGGCCCGGGCGGAGCTGGCCCAACTGGACGAGGGCATCGATCCGCTGACGGCCGCCGAGACGGAAATGAACGCCGCTGAGCAGCGCGTGCGAACGCTGGCCGAAGAGCTGCGAGCGGCGAGACGCGCTGCCGCCGAGCCTTTCGCCGCCGCGGTCGCGAGCGAGCTGGGCCAGATCGGACTGGGGGAGGGCGAGTTCCGGGTCGAGCTGGCCGAACGCGAGCCCGGGCCGAGCGGAGCTGACGAGACTGTTTTTCTGATCCGTCCCAATCGCGGCCTTCCCTTCGCGCCGGTCGCCGAGACCGCGTCGGGCGGCGAGCTGTCGCGCATCGCGCTGGCGCTCGCGGCGGTCGCCGGTGGCGAGACGCTGGTCTTCGACGAGATCGACGCCGGGATCGGCGGCCGCACGGCGAACACCGTCGCCGACACGCTCGAGCGCCTCGGCGCCCGTGCCCAGGTGATCACGATCACGCACCTGCCCCAGATCGCCAGCCGCGCCCAGCGCCACTTCTCGGTCGAGAAGATTCCCGGCGATCCGACCCACACTCGCATCGAGGCGCTTAGTCCCGACGAGCGCAAGGTCGAGATCGAGCGCATGCTCGGCGGCGAGGAGTTCCTGGCCACAGTGGCAGTTCGAGACGGTGTCTGAGCGGGATGACGCAGACGAGGAAGATGACCAGACTGGCGATGCCGATCGTTTTCGTCTCGATCCTTCTAGGAGGCTGCGGCGGCGGAGACAAGAAGCCTTTAACTAAGGCGGAGTTCGTCAGCAAGGCGAACGCGATCTGCGCCCCGTTCAAGGAAGTGCTCAAGGAAACAGCGGCGTCCGCAAGCACCGGCTCGTTCAAGGAGGACGCGGCTATTACCTCGCAGGCACTGCCACTATTTGAGGACCAAGTCGTTCGCCTTAAGAAGCTCGTACCGCCTGCCGGTCAGCAGAAGACATTCGATCGGGTGATCGTCCTGAGCGAGGAGTTCTCCTCTGACGCAAAAAGGCTGTTGGCCGCTCTACGAAATAAGGACGCGCAGGCATCATGGACGCTCACAAAGCGAGCCAGCGTGATCGCCGATCAGCGCGCCATCTTGTTCATGAAGCTGGGCGCCATGAAGTGCGTTTACTCCCCGACCTTGAAGCCGTAGAGAGTCGGGCTGGCGCCCCTCGCGGCGACAGTCGCCAATTTGGTCGACTTCCGTCGGACGGTTTATGCCGAATTATCTGCCGTCCTGCGCTCACCCTAGGATCACTGAGTCATGGTGCTGATGGGGATGGAAACTCGAAGGTGATCCCCGCCGTGCTAGCTTTGCAAGTAGTGGAGAGGCAAGAAATGACGTCCCCCGAGAGGCCGATTAGATCGCCCCGGGAGACGTCTCTCCAGACAAGCAGCGCGGCAACGAGCTCCCCAATCAGCGCCGCCAACCACGAGCGAAGAAGGAGCGGACAGTGAGCACGCGCGCGACCAAGTACATCTTCGTCACCGGAGGCGTCGTTTCGGCCCTCGGCAAAGGCATTGTCGCGGCTTCGCTCGGCCGCCTGCTCAAGGCACGCGGGCTCTCCGTCCAGGTGCAGAAGTTCGACCCCTACCTGAACGTCGATCCGGGCACGATGAGCCCCTTCCAGCACGGCGAGGTGTTCGTGACCGAGGACGGCATGGAGACCGACCTCGACATCGGCCACTACGAGCGCTTCATCGACACAAACTTCACCGGCGCCTCCTCGAACACTCAGGGCGCGATCTGGGAGACGGTCCTGCGCAAGGAGCGCAAGGGCGAGTTTCTGGGCGCGACCGTGCAGGTGATCCCGCACATCACCAACGAGATCAAGCACCGCATCCGCCGCATCGCCGAGACCACTCCCGCCGACGTCGTGATCAGCGAGATCGGCGGCACGGTCGGCGACATCGAAGGACAGCCGTTTCTGGAAGCGATCCGCCAGTACCGGCGCGAGGTCGGGCAGGAGAACGTCCTCTACATCCACGTCACGCTGGTGCCCTTCATCGAGGCCGCCGGCGAGCTCAAGACCAAGCCCACGCAGCACTCGGTCAACGAGCTGAGGCGCATCGGTATTCACCCCGACATCGTCGTCGCCCGCTCGCACGAGCCGATCTCGCAGGAGATCCGCGACAAGATCGCGCTGTTTGCCGACGTCGACTGCGAGGCGGTGATCGCGAATCCCGACGTTCCCGACGTCTATCTCGTCCCGACCGTGCTCAAGCGGGAGGGATTCGATCAGCTGGTCTGCGAGAAGCTGCACCTGCCCGCCGGCGCCACCGATCTGGGCGAGTGGAACGACCTGGTCGCGCGCATCGGCAAGCTCGAGGGCGAGGTGGAGATCGCGCTCGTCGGCAAGTACGTGAAGCTCCAGGACGCCTACCTGTCGGTGCTCGAGGCGCTCAAGCACGGCGGCATCCACCACGGTTGCCGTGTGCGGGTGCGCTGGGTCGACTCGGATGGGATGTCGCTGGAGGAGGCGCGCCAGGAGCTGGAGCAGGTGGACGGCGTGCTCGTTCCCGGTGGGTTCGGCTCACGCGGCTGGGAGGGAAAGATCCTCGCCTGCCAAGTCGCCCGCGAGCAGGGAATTCCCTATCTCGGCATCTGCCTCGGAATGCACGTGGCCGTGTCCGAGTTCGCGCGCAACGTGGCTGGGCTGGACGGCGCCAACTCCACCGAGATGGATCCCGAGACGCCGTACCCGGTGATCGATCTTTTGCCCGAGCAGAAGGAGGTGCGCGACCTCGGCGGCACGATGCGCCTCGGCGCGAGCGCGGTCGAGCTGGTCGAGGGAACCGGCGTTCAGGCGGCCTACGACGAGGCGGTCGTGCACGAGCGCCACAGACACCGCTACGAGGTCAACAACATCTACCGCGAGCGTCTGCTCGAGGCCGGGCTGGTCGTCTCGGGCACCTACCAGTCCGGGCGCCTGGTCGAGATCGTCGAGCTTCCCGATCACCCCTGGTTCGTCGCCAGCCAGTTCCACCCCGAGTTCAAATCGAGGCCGACGCGCCCGGCGCCGCTCTTCCGCGACTTCGTCGGCGCCGCGCTGGAGCGGGCGGTCGCGCGAGGAAATGCGCATGCCTCGAGCGCCGCTGTTCCGGCGGAAGCGAGCGAGAAAGCTTAGGAATCTCTAACGGCAGGGCGGGATCGCCGGGAGCGACGCGAGCGGCAGGAAGCTGACGTCGGTGTGAGTCTGCAAGACGTCGGTCGGCTCTTTTACGACGATCAGAGCCCGATCGCCCAATAGCGCCGATGCATCCGAAGCAATTCGGAGATAGCGTCCGTCTTTGCCGTTCGCTAGATAGACCTTGGGCTGGTCGCTGAAGAGGGCGTAATCGCCGGAGACATTGAGCGAGTTCTCGAACTCGAAGGAGCTCACACCCGCTACTACTCGCCGCGGCGCCAGATCGAGCGAAGGCGTCCACCACAACGATTGTGGAAACAGCCTCGAGTAGAGGAGAGCCGCCCCCGCGCTGGTCAGGTCGCTCGCGTTATTAGCGTCAATAGCTCGCAGCGCTTGCGGGAGCGGAACACGCTTGCCCGTCGTCACGTCGGCAGCGGCGATCTTCGCCTTTTTCCTGTCGCCGGTCTCGTCTAGTTCCTCCCATACCGCGACGTGTTTCGGCAGCAGAAACAGAGGTGAAACGAGCTTGCCACGCGAGACGGTCTTGCTGCGGCCACTCGCGAGATCGGCGGCTTCGAGAACCGTTTCCCTGCCTTCGGCGTGAACGAACAGCACGTAGCCGTCGCGTGCGCTGAGCCTCGAGCCCGAGAACCAGTTGCCGGTCCTTGCGGCATTCGGCTCGGCCGCGAGCTTACGCAAGCGCTCGCTACCCGAGTCCCACGACCAGATCTCCCATCTCGAATAGTCGGGTCCGGAGGTCGCGTTGCGCCACATGCCCACCCATACGAACCAACGCCCGTCCACAGCTCCGATCGCTCGGAACATCGCTGGGCGCGCAATCGGCTGAATCTTCGTGTAGCGACTCGTGCTCGCGTCGACTCGAACAATGCCCGAGTAGTCCTTTGAGGAGAGCTCCGCGTAGAAACTGTGCCCGTCTCCGGCGTCCGCCAGCGGCTCGATCGAAGCCTTCCTGGAGAGAGAGACCAGTCCACCTGCGAGTGCGTCTCTCCAAGCCTTATCCGGCTGCGCCTGGCACCACGGTCCTCTCTTGGCCGTATTGGCGCCACTCTTCTGCGAGGACGAGGAGCCGCAACCCGCGCCGATCAAAGCGACGACCGTGAGCAGGAAGGGAATGCGCAAGCGATGCAACATGCGCGCCCACCTTAAGTTGTGCGCTATTGGTCGTCAAGATTCCGTTACGAGTCAGCCGGCGCCGGCTGGGCTCTAGAATCCGTCAATGCCTCAGCGCGTGATCACGCTCTTCACGGAGCTGGCTCGAATCCCGAGCCCGTCGAGCAAGGAACGCGCCGCCGCCAACTACGTGCTCGCCTATCTG
>JADGPD010000055.1 GCA_017882615.1 Thermoleophilia bacterium | reverse complement strand
GGCGATCTCCTCGGCCAGCGCCTGACCCAGATCGAGCACCTCCACACGCTCCTCCAGTCGCCGCACCAGCTCGGCGGTCGCGGGCACACCCACGTCGCCCGCGATCAGCGCCTCCTCCAGCCGTTCCCAGGCCAGGTCGTCGCCGGGATCGAAGGCCGCGGCGGCAATCTGCCCGACAAGCGCCTTGCGGCTCTTTCCCAGCGAGTCGCGCAGGCGCGAGAGAAAGCCGCGCCGCTCCTCGGCGGCCTCGGCCGGGATCTCCGGCTCACCGAGCAGCTCAGACCAGGTTCGGCTCATCGGCGCAAGCGTAGTCGAGACTCGGCCGCCTCTCGGACTCGCGCCTCCTTGACACATCTTGCAACCACCTGTAAGTTATCTCTTACATGTGAAGGAGAAGCATGACTAACGATCGGACAGGCGACCAGCTCTTAAAGATCCTCGGTGCTCTGGCAAACCCGCACCGGCTCCGCATTATCGCGGCGCTGAGCGAGCGTCGGGCGTACGTGAGCGAGCTGGCGCGCGAGCTGGGCATCAGCCGGCCGCTCCTGCACATGCATCTCCAGATCCTGGAGAAAGCGGGTCTCGTGATCGGACATCACGAGGTCTCCGCCGAGGGCAAGGCGCTTCGCTACTACGAAGTGACGAAGTTCGACGAGCAGCTCACGCCGGAGCGCATAACGAATGCCGCGGCAACGCTGAGTCTTGACAACATCACGAAGGGAAAGGCGGGAAAGTAGAGATGGGATGGCCCCTGGCAGTAGTCATCGCGATCGTCATCATTGGCGTTGTCGCAGTTCTGTCGACGATCGTGGCAGGCAACGCGAGCGTCGCCGCCGAGAAGGCGAAGGGAGAGTACGGCGAGCAGTACCGAATGATCGCCGCCGACTACGAGACCCTCGCCCAAGAGACACGAGACGCCGCGAAGGCGATGCGAGCCGATCTCGCCGAGATGCGCGAGAAGGTGGATTCGATCGAGCACATGATGCGAGAGGTGGGCTAGCCCCATCTCTCGCTCCCGCTCCGGGTGGCCCGGCTTCCCAACCGTGCAACGCGCCGGTCGAGAATGCTAGGCGGTCGCCAGCGCCAGCTCCGGCTCGCGCGGCGTCCGCCGCGAGATGACCTGTGAGACTCCGTCGCCGCTCATGGTCACGCCGTAGAGCAGGTCGGCAGCCTCCATCGTGCGCTTCTGGTGCGTGATGACCACGAACTGAGCCCGGTCGGCATAGCGGCGAAGCAGCTCGACGAAGCGGCCGATGTTGGCGTCGTCGAGCGCGGCTTCGACCTCATCGAGCAGGTAGAAGGGACACGGGTGCGCGAGGAAGAGCGAGAAGAGGAAGCAGATCGCTCCCAGTGACTTCTCGCCGCCGGAGAGCAGCGAGAGCTTGCTGACCCGCTTGCCGACGGGGCGAAGCTCGATCTCGATCCCGGCCTCTTCGCCCGACTCGGGCGCCGCCGAGGCGGCTGGCTCGGTCATGAGCAGCCTGCCCTCGCCGCCCGGGAAGAGTGTGCCGGCCACCTCCTCGAAGGTGCTCGAGACGAGCCGGTAGGTCTCGGCGAAGCGGCGCTCGACGGTCTCGGTCAGCTCGGCGCAGAACTTCTCCAGCTCGGCCAGGCTGCGCTCGAGATCGGCGCGCTGGGTCTCCAGCTCCTCCAGGCGAACCTTTTCCTCGGCGTACTCCTCCTTGGCCAGTGGATTGACCCGGCCCAGCTCCTCGAGGCGCCTGTGCCCGCGCTCCAGCTTGAGAGCGAGCTCGTCGCGGTCGTCGCCCTCGGCCGCTTCCACCTCGGCGCCGCCCAGTCGCCGCTCGGCGTCTTCGCTCTCGGAGTCGAGACGCGCCAGCTCGACGCCCACCTGCGCCAGGCGCTCGGCCTCGGCATTCGAGCGGTCGCGCAGAGCCGCCTCCTCGGCGCCGAGACGGCGGAGCGCAGCGCCCAGCTCGCCGGCGCAGCCGGCTCCCGCCTCAACCTGCGCACGTAGAGGCGCTTCCAGGGGCTCGACGCGATCGGAAACCGAGCTCAAGCCGGCGAGCAACCGCTCCCCGGCGGCGCTCAGGCGAGCGCAGAAAGGCTCGGGCGGGTGTGAGCGATCGACGCGTGCCTTGGTGTGCGCCTCCGCGGCCAGGCGCGCGCGCTCACGCGCGTCGCGAGTGACCCGCGCGGCCTCCGCCAGCGTCTCCTCCGCCGCGGCGATCTCTTGTGCCAGAGCGTCCCTGCACTCGGCGACCTGCTCGGCCGCGAGCTCGGCGAGCTCGGGCGGCTCGCCGGCGTCCGAGCGCCGAAGCGTGTCCGAAAGACGCTCCCGAGCGAGCGAGAGTTCTCGGCGCAGATCGGCCTCGGCGGCGGCCAACGACTGTAGATCCTCGCTCAACTGCGAGACCTGTCCGCGACTACGGTCGGCCTTGCTCTGAAGAGGCTCACGCAGCGCGGCTGCGGAGATCTCCGCAGCCTGCAGCAACTGATCGAGGCGCGAGGCGCCGGCAACCAGGCGCGCGAGCAAAGCCGCGGACAGCAGCCGCCGCCGCGACGGCTCAACCTCGGAAAGTGCGTTCTGCGCCTTTTTCAACTCCCGCGAGGCGGCATCGAGTCTCTTCTCCGCCTCGGCAGCCTCGCCGAACAGGCGCGCCACCTCGCTCTCGAGCGAACGGCGACGAGAATCGAGCTCGAGCATCAGCGCCTCGGTTGCGCTGCCCGAGAACCACAGCTCGCCTCGAGACGCGTCGAAGCCGTGTCCCTCGAGCGTGACGACGACGCCCGAGCGAGCCTGAGTGAGTTGTTCGAGCGGAACGAGCCAGATGCCCTCGAGCAGCGTCTGCGCCCTCCTGTCGCCCGAGACGAGCTCTACCAGCGGGCGGGCGCCTGCCAGCGGCGGCGCCTCCTCCGCCCCACTCTTTTCCGCGCCGGAGGCGAGCACCACAGCCAAGTTGCCGAGCCCATCGCGGCGCGCCTTCTCCAGTAGATCAAGACCGCGCTTCGGATCCGGCGCGATCAGAGCCGCCGCGCGCCAGGCCAGAGCCGCTGCGACCGCCTGCTCGAAACCGGGCTCGACCTCGAGCAGCGAGAGCGCCAGCAGCTCGCCGGCCTCGGCCAGCGCCCTGGCGGCCGGCGGAATGCCCTCCCGCTCCTTGATCGAGCGCTCGAGCGTGCTCAGCCGCTCGGCGGCGTGGCGGGCATGCTCGCAGCGGCGGTCGCACTCCAGCGCCAGCTCGCGCTCGCGCGCGGCCGCCCGGGACTCTGCCTGCTCGAGCTCCTGGTAATTCGGCGCTCCGCTTTGCTCCAGCTCCTCGGCCTCGCTCAGCTCCGCCCGCGTGCGCTCCAGCGAGACGCCGAGCGACTCCCGCCGTAAGGAGAGTCTCTCGACGGCCGCGGCGAGTTCGACCAGCACGCGACCCGCCGCCTCGGGCAGCGAAGCGGCCTCGGCGAGGTCGCTCTCCACCTTCGTCCGCTGCTCGAGCAGTGAGCGCGACTCCGCCTCGAGCCGCGCCAGCTCGATTCGTTCCAGCCCCGCAAGCTCGCCCAGGCTCCGCCGCAGAGCCAGTTCGCATTCGCCTTCGCAGGCTTCGGCCTGCTCGACCTCGCGCTGCGCTTGGGCGAGCGCCCGCTCCAGTTCCGCGAGCTCGGCCCGAACCTCGGCCGAGCCGCTCTCGCGACTGCGCACGTGTAGCGCGGCGAGCTCGGACGCCAGTCCCTCGACCGCCTCGCGGCGGATCTCCAGCCGCTCGACCGCGCCGCGCAGCCGGTATAGAGCGGCCAGGGTCGCCTCGCGGCTGCCGGCGATATCGGTCAGTTCCTGCTCGGCGGCGTCGCGCTCGGCCAGCAGGCCTTCGAGCTCGGTTCTTGCCTGGGCCTGCGCCTCGAGCACAACCGCGCGCCTCGACTCGGTCTCCGCGCGCCGCTCCGCGACCGAGGCCAGATCGAGCTGGGCGATTCGCGCCTCCAGCGAGGCGATCTGGCCGCGCAGCTTCTCCGCCCGCTCGGCGGCGCTGGCCTGCATCGCCAGCGGACGCAGCCTCTTTCGCACTTCGGCCTCGACATCGTGGGCGCGCTCGACCTGCGTTTGAACGCGCGCCAGCTTCAGCTCGGCCCGGTGGCGGCGGCGCTTAAACTTGCCCAGCCCGGCGGCCTCCTCGATCAAGGCGCGGCGGTCGGCCGGACGGGAGGTCAGCACCTCGTCCACGCGACCCTGGCCGATGATCGAGTGCATGCCGTGGCCGAGACCCAGATCGGAGAGCAGGTCGACGAGATCGACGCGGCGAACCGGCGCCCTGTTGACCAGGTACTGACCCTCGCCGCCGCGCTGCAAGCGTCTCGTGATCGACAGCTCGCTGTAATCGAGCGGGCCGTCGCCGGCCGTGTTGTCGAAGACCAGCTCGACCTCACAGGCATCTACCGCCGCGCGCTCGGCGCTACCGGCAAAGAGCACGTCGTCGGGCTTCTCGGCCCTGAGCTCGCTCGGAGTCAGCGAGCCGGCCGCCCAGACGATGGCGTCGGAGATGTTCGACTTGCCCGAGCCGTTCGGCCCCACGACGACGGCCACGCCCGGCTCGAGCCGTACCTCGACCGAGTCGGGGAAGGACTTGAAGCCCTTGATCTTTACCGTCTTCAGGTGCAAAGCGCAGCTCCGGCGGTCGCGCCCGGGGCGCAGGAAGGTAGGGCGAAGCTGCCCCGGCGAGTAGCTGCGAGCGCATGCATGCGATCGCAAGTTTGACGAGCGCCCAGGACGGTGCCCGCCCCCGTCTCCCGGGGGAAGCCTTGGAGCTCGTTTCAATTGATGACCCGCCGACTGGGTGCGATCGGTGGATCGCGATGCTAGGACGCAGGGAGCGCTCGTATCGACGGAGATACGGGCGCGACTGAGGACAAAGCAGCGCGCCGCCGAGCGCGGCTAGGCGGCGGAGTGCTTCATTTGGAACGAGCTCTTACTTACCCGCTTCGGCCTCGAGCCGCTCGAGCACCTGCTCGGCCGCGGCCTGCTCGGCCGCCTTCTTGGTCGTGCCGGTGCCGGTGCCCATACTCTCGCCGTCCACCTGCGCCGCGCAGGTGAAGGTGCGCTCGTGCGGCGGGCCGGTCGCTTCGAGCACCACGTAGACGACCTGCCGGCCTCGCCTGGCCAGCGCCTCCTGCAGCTCGGTCTTGAAGTCGACGTGGCCCGAGATCGCATACTCGATGCGACTGTCGAAGGCGTCCACGATCGCCGCCTCGACCGGCTCGAAGCCGTTCTCGAGGTAGAGCGCCGCCAGCGCCGCCTCGAGCAGCGCCGCAAGCACGTTGCGATTCTCCGACAGGCGCTTCAACTCCTCGCGGGAGACTCCGTGCCCGTGCTCGAGCAACTCCTCGCCGAGACCCAACTCGCGCGCTATCTCGGCGCAGCTGGCACGCGAGACGACGTGCGAGCGGATCTTCGCCATCCGCCCCTCGCTGAAATCGGGGTAGCGGTCGTAGAGCGCCCTGGCCGTGGCCAGCTCGAGCACGCTGTCGCCGAGAAACTCGAGCCGTTCGTACGAGGCCGCACGGTCGGGCGCCCACGAGGAGTGGGTGAAGACATGCTCCAGCGGCTCTGCCGGCAGGGCGTCGATCAGCCCGCGGAGAGCTCGGTGACCTTCAGGCGCGTTACTTCTGGTGCGCGGTGACGTATTCGACAGCCTGCCCGACGGTCTGGATCTTTTGTGCGTCCTCGTCCGAGATCTTGATGTCGAAAGAATCCTCGAGCTCCATGATCAGCTCGACCAGATCCAACGAATCAGCGTCGAGATCCTCCTGGAAGGAGGCCGTCTCGACAATCGCACTTTCGTCGACACCAAGCTGCTCAACAAGGACTTCCTTGACGCGTCCAAAGACTTCTTCACGCGATGCTGCCATGACACCTCATTCCGTCGAGTTCGAAGGGCGGGCCGATGCTACCACGCGAGAGGGCATGCGCTCGGCGATGCGTTGCACGACGTGGTGCTCGGCGCCGCGTGCGGCGAGGCGAATGGCGTTTGCGATCGCGTCCGCGCTGGAGTTTCCGTGGGCGGTAACGGCCAGCCCGCGCAGGCCGAGCAGATAGGCGCCGCCGTAGGTGTCGGGGTCGAATTTCGCCCGCACCGAGCGGAGCGCCGGGCGCAGCAAGAGCCCTCCGAGCTTGCTGAGGGCGCTTTGCTCGGCCGCGTCACGCAGCGCGCGGAACATCGAGCCGGCTGTGCCCTCGATCGTCTTCAGCGCGACGTTTCCGGTGAAGCCGTCGCAGACGATGACGTCGGCCGGGTGCTCGAGCAGCTGCCGGCTCTCGGCGTTGCCGGTGAAGTTGAGACTGCTCGCGGCGAGCAGCTTGTGCGCGGCGATGGTCAGCACGTTTCCCTTCTCGGCCTCCTCGCCGATCGAGAGAAGGCGAACGGTCGGGTGCTTCAGCTCGAGGATCTCTTCGGCGAAGATGGCGCCCATGTGCGCGAACTGGAGCAGGTGGCGAGGCCGGGCATCGGCATTGGCGCCGGCGTCTATCAGCACGTAAGGGCCCTGCCGGGAAGGTACAACCGCCCCGATCGCGGGGCGCTTGACGCCGGGCAGCCGGCGCAGCACGACCAACCCTGCCGCGAGCATGGCACCCGTGTTGCCGGCCGAGACGACCGCGTCGGCCTTCCCTTCCGCCACCAGCCTGCAGGCAACCACCAGCGAGCTGCGCGATTTCGAGCGCACGGCCTTGCCGGGCTTCTCGTGCATGTCGATCACCTCTTCGGCGACGACGTGCGCCAGGCCCTTGGGGTCGATTCCCAGGCGCCCGACCAGGATCGGCTCGATCTCGTCGCTGGCGGCCCCGAGCGCGCCGGCGATGATCGCCTCGGGCGCGTCGTCACCACCCATGGCATCGACGGCTATGCGGATGGGCCTGGGCATCTGATGATCTCCGCCTCGGTCACGTCAAGCGGAAGATAACGGCGCGCACTCGGCGCCGGAGGACTAGGGCGCCTCGACCCGCAGCGGCTCGACCTCGCGGCCCCGGTAGTGCTTGCAGGTCGGGCACATGTGGTGAGGACGCTTGGGCTGGTGACAGACCGGGCACACGTTCGGGCGCGGGACTTCGAGCGCCTGATGGGTGCGGCGCTTGTCGCGCCTGGTCTTCGAGGTTTTTCGCTTCGGGACAGCCATAACCGGTCGCGTAGTGTACACGCCGAGAGAGAAAAGGGAGCGGTTTCACGGAGCCTGGCGTGGTGCGTGCAACACCGTCACGCGGGTCAGCCCCATACGAAGTGGGAGAACGAAGACATGAGCAAGATCGCCAGCAGAACGGCGAGCGCCGCGGCGATCCGACCCAGATAGCGCCCGGCTCTGGCATGTGAGA
This sequence comes from Thermoleophilia bacterium, assembly GCA_017882615.1. Classification (GTDB taxonomy): domain Bacteria; phylum Actinomycetota; class Thermoleophilia; order Gaiellales; family Gaiellaceae; genus Fen-549. Next base: position 4,629 of record JADGPD010000055.1, on the reverse strand, counting down.
TCTCGCTCTCATCGAGCCAATCTGAAGGTTCGAGGCCGAATTTCACCAGGAAGCGCGCTCGCGACGCGTCGCTGAGACTGGTGTGCGAGAGCACCTCGGCGGCGAGCGTCAGTAAATAGATGGCGAAGTACAGCGGGCTCTGGAGTAGGCCCAAGACATCAGCTGACGACCCTCTCAGGTCCGCCCGATAGACGAAGAAGGCCCAGAGCACGATGAGACAGGCGGCGATACCGCACATAAGCGAGCCGGTCGCTTCGCGAGCCGCCCCCGCCGACCGCATGAGGGCGGGCTCCTCCTTTGCCGTCATCACCGCGCCGGGTACGGCCTCGCTTTCCGCCGCGTCCGTGCCGAGGTCATCAAGTCGCTTGAACACACCATCGAGCCTTTCTATCTCGAACCGGGCGCGAGCGTCTCCTTGCCGCAGCCGCTTCTTGGCGTCGGCGCGGCGCTCGAGATAGACGAGCTCGATCTCGTCGGCGCCGGCCTGCGGCGGCAGCCCCAGAAAGAGGAGCAGCTCGGCCCGCGGGGTCACTTCCTGATCGACCAATGCCCCGAGAGCGAGGCCAGGTTGAGAAACACGGAGGCGATCAGCGCCGGCACGATCAGCCAGCGCACTCCGCGACTCAGCACCGTCGCTGCCCGAGCGGCCTGGAAGCGCAGGAGCGCCGGGCTGTCGCCGCCGCCGATCCCCTTGTGGCGAAGGACGCGATTGCGGCGACCCTGCAGGAGCTCGGCCTCGGAAAGCATCGACGCAACGATCGATAGGAGTCCGGCCGAGGCGATCAGAGCGAGCGGAATGACGAATCCGCCCTTGTGGTAGAGGTGCGGCAGATAGGCGGCCAGGGTCGCGAGCGCGGCGACCGAGGCGAGCGCCAGGAGCAGTGACAGGTAGCACTCCCACCAGACGGGGGCACGAAGATGCTTCTCCCCGAGCGCCGCCGCCGAGCCCTGCGCGCCGGGGCCCGCTCCCCGGCTGTCACCGCGACCGGAGAGCCGGCCGAAGGCGTCTTTCAGAGCCGCCAGCTCGACGCGCGCACTCTCGTCGCCGGCAGCAAGCCGCTCAGCGGCGGAGTTGCAGCGCACGATGTAGGCGTGCTCGATCTCCGAGAAGGTCGCGCCGGCCGGAAGACCGAGATAGGCAATGATCTCGTCGCGATCGGACATCTGCCGCTGATCTTAGGAGACCGGCAGGATTTTGCGACCCCGCCGCCGCCGGATCAGGCAAGCGGGATGACGAGCTCGGTGATCAGCTCGTCGGGATTCACGACGTTCACCATGCTGCGCAGGAAGCGATCGTAAGGCGCCATCTTCGCCCGCGGCCGCTCTCCCTCGGCCAGCGAACCATTCAGCTCGGCCCAGGCCTCGGGAAGCTGCTCGTAAGGCCCGCGCAGAACGCCGACGAGCGCGCTGCCGCCGCCAAACTCCATCACCTTCATGTCCGCAGCGGGCTCGACCTCGCCCTCGAACGGAATCGCCGCGACCGCGGCAATCCGCCCCGGCGGGGTCTTGCGCTTCGGATGCGCGCAGATGCCCGGGCCCGCGAAAACGGCGCCGACCTCGGTCAGCGCCTCGCCAAGACGCCCGAAGGCAGCGGAGAGGTCGGCCTCGAAGCTGTCGGCGGAGGTCGTCAGCTCGATCGCGAGTACGCGCTCGGTTGCCAGCTCCCGTCGCTCGATGCCCAGGTCCATGTCCCCCTCCGTTCTCTCGAGTGCTACCGAGCCGGTCGGGGTGATAATCGGCACGAACCGAAGCGCGATTGAGGCGCAAATTGGGGATATAGTCGCCCGGAGCAGCGCGAAAAAGCGGCGCGCCCGTTCGGGCTCTAGAGCTCGTTTTTCAGCTTCTCGAGCGCCGACCAGCGCGAATCGACCGGCTCCGGGTCATGCTCGTGCGGCTCGAGGTTGAGGTCGCGTCCGCACTCCGGACAGAGCCCGGCACAATCCGGACGGCAGAGAATGGTCTCGGGCAACGCCAGCGCCGCGGCGTCGCGCGCCCAGGCCGACAGATCGAGCACGTCGCCTACGAGATACGGCGTTCGCAGCTCCTCGTCGGCGCCCGGGTCGGCATCCTGGTACTCGTTGGCGACGATCTTCTCGCGGAACTCGGCCTCGCTCAGGCAGCGATAGCAGGGCCCGACCATCCGGCTCTCGAAGCGCAGGTTGAAGACGGTGCCGCCGGTTGCGCGGGCGATGCTCAGGTCGGCCTCGACAGTTCGAGGCAGCGGCTCGTAGCTCTGGCCGCCGTAGACGAGCGGCTCGAGCTCGATCTCGACCGCCTCGCGGTGCTCGTCGCCCGACCGCAGGCGGAGACGCCTAAGGTCGTAGGTGGTCATACGTCCAGGGTAGCAGCGGGCAGGGCCGGTACCAGCCCTGCCGTGCTTCGTCGGAGCGGGGCTCCGACGCGCCTACGAGACCGGGACCACGATGTCCGTTTCGTACTCGGCCGGCGAGGCGGCACTCATGGGGTCGACGCGGTAGACCTCGTAGGGCATCGCCGCGATCTTCAACCCCTGCCCCGAGATCCAGGTGTGCACGTCGCGCCAGGCCTGAGAGAGCCCGTCGAAGGGGCCGATCAGCGTCCCGACCGCCGCCTTTCCAGCGGCAAAGTCAACCATCTTCAAGCCCGATTCGAGCGGCAGTTCGCTCGCCACCGGAACGCCGACGAAAGCAACGAACCGCCCGCCATAGCGCCGAACCGGAGTTGGCTCAACCGAGGCTACTGGTAGCTGTCGGGCTCGTCGATCGGGCCGATACCGGCCACGACCGACTCCTGTGAGCGCTCGTGCAGGCGCTCGCGCCCGCGCTTGACCGCGGTGAGGAACTTGTCCAGGTTGACCTCGAGCGTCGAGAGAATCGAGTCGGCCCAGTCTTCCATCTCGAGCCTGGTCTGACGCGCCTGCCGGCGCGCTTCCTCGACGATCTCGATCGCCTGATGCTCCGCCAGCTTGACGATCTCGGTCTGCGAGGCCTGTACGACCGCCTGCTCACGCGCCTCGCCGAGAATGCGATCCGACTCGCGGTTGGCCTCGGCCAGCATGTCCTGGCGCTCCTTGACGATCCAGCGAGCGCGCTTCAGCTCTTCCGGGATCGTCGCGCGCATCTGATCGAGCACGTCGTAGATCTCTTCGCGATCGATGCGCACCTGGTCGGTCAGGGGCACCTGTTTGGCGTTGTGAACCAGATCGTCGAGCTTGTCAATGAGGACGAGAATGTCCATGGTTATCCGTCTCCGAGAAGTTTACCCGCGCACCGATTGCTGAGTTTCTTCCTGCGCGGGGGTCGATCTCCTGCTCAGCTTACTAAGTACCTGCAAACGTTGCTGTGTCACGCGGCGGGCCCGCCCCCGTTACCGAAGATCTCGTGGCAGCGTTTTGCGACCGCCGGCGGCACGAACTCCGAGACGTCGCCGCCGAAGGAGGCGATCTCCTTGACGCCGCTGGAGGAGACGAAGCTGTAGTTGGGCCCCGCCATCACGTAAACGGTCTCGAGCTCGGGCGCGAGCGTCCGGTTGAGATGGCCCATCTGGAACTCCCATTCGAAGTCGGAGATGGCGCGCAGTCCCTTGACCATCGCGCGCGCGCCGCAGCGCTTGGCGAAATCCACGACCAGATCGCCGAAGGCCTCGACGCTGACGTTCTCGACACCGGCCAGCGCCTCCTGGAGAAAGGCCATCCGCTCCTCGACCGTGAAGGTCGTCTGCTTGTGATGTGGCTCGACTACGACGCCCACGATGATGTGATCGAACACCTTCGCGGCGCGGTGGATGATGTCCAGGTGGCCGTTGGTGACCGGGTCGTAGCTGCCCGGGCAGATCGCAGTGACGGGCTGCGGCTCGCTCACGCGGACTCCTCGTCGTGGACGCCGTCGTAAACGGTCAGGCGGGCCGAGCCGTAGCGCCGGCTTGTACGCAGCGCGAGCGGCAGCTCGGGCTCGAGGCGGCTTCCGGTCTCGACAACGACGACGCCGCCCGGCTCCAGCAGCCGGGGAAGGTAGATGGCGAGTGTCTTTTGCATCTGTCGATATTCCTCGTAGGGCGGATCGACCAGGATCAGATCGTATCGCCTACCCGCCGCCGCACCGCCAGACAGCGCACGGCGGGCGTCGCCGCAGATGATCTCGGCGCCGCTCAGTGCGAGCTTGGCCAGGTTGCGCTCGATCACGCGACAGGCGCCCAGGTCGGACTCGACGAAGACGGCTCGCGCCGCGCCGCGCGAGAGCGCCTCGAGCCCCATGGCGCCCGAGCCAGCGAAGAGATCGAGCACCACGGCGCCGTCGACGGGGCCGATCAGGCGGAAGGCGGCCTCGCGCACGCGATCGCCCGTGGGCCTGGTCGAGCGCCCCTTGGGCGCGAAGATCTTGGCGCCTTTCCGATCGCCGGCGATGATGCGCATGCTCCGTATCTTCGCCGCACGGGCGCGATCGTGCCCGGAGAAGACGGCGGGGCCACCCGGAGAGACGGCCCCGCCGAATTCCGTTTACTTCACCGTGAAGCTAAGCGTCTTGGAGTTTCTTGTAGGAAATCTAGAGCCGAACTTAGCGAGCGGGACGGGGCTGGCATCTCTATCCGAGGTCGAGGATAATCCGATCTGCCGCACCTGATACCAAGTCGATTTCGCAGCCAACCCCCAAC
>JADGPD010000091.1 GCA_017882615.1 Thermoleophilia bacterium | reverse complement strand
CGAAGATCTCGCCCTTGCGCAAGACCTGAGAGAGCAGCTTGGGCACCTCGTCGAGCACGACCAACGCGGCGGCGCAGGCAAGCGGCGTGCCCGAGTGCGTGTGCGTGTAGACGTCCTCCGGGCCGAGGTTCCAGACGTTCTCCAGCCCGGGCCGGAAGAGCGCCGCCGAGAGCGGCAGCCCGCCGCCGAGCGCCTTGCCCAGGCAAACGACGTCGGCCAACTGGCCCGAGACGAGCATCTCCCCCGCCCGGCCGAGGCCGCAGTAGATCTCGTCCGCGATCAGGAGCGCGCCGGCCTCGTCGCAGCGCTCGCGCAACTGCTCGAGGAAACCGGCGGGCGGCACGCGCGCGCCGGCGCGGCCCTGAATCGGCTCGACGATCACGCAGCCCGCGTCCTCCGGCAGCGGCCCGGGGTCATCTCCGAAGGGATAGCGGTACACGGGCCCGGGCAGCCAGGCGGCGAAGGGCGTCCGAAATCGCTCCAACCCACTCGCCGCCAGTGCCAGAAGACCGGTTCCGTGATAGGCGCCGTCGAAGCTCACGATGCCGGGCTTGCCCGTTTTGAGCAGCGACGTGCGCAGGGCGATCTCCACCGCATCCTCGCCGCTCAAGCCGAGCTTGGCCGGGCGCGGCAACACCTGCCGCAAGCGCACCGTCGCCTCGGCTTCGGCCAAGTCGCCCAGCGCATGCACCACCTGCTGCTCGCCGATCGCGGCCATCACACGCGGGTCGCGATGCCCGAGCGCCGCGACGCCAAAGCCGCCCGAGAGATCGAGGTACTCGCGCCCCTCCTCGTCGATGACGCGGCAACCCCTGGCGCTCGCCCAGATCATCGCTTGCCGATCCTCGCCGTACGGCGCGAGACGTACGGATACCAATCCTCGCCGTAAGGAACGTAGACGCGCAGCGGCTCGCCGGCCTCGATCAGTTCGATCTCGAGCGCGGGATCGACGCCAAGCAACGTCTGGAACTCGTAATCGGCGCACGCACGCCCGGCCAGCGAAAGCAGCCGCCGGCTCTCCCCGATCAAATCCCGATCGTGAGTCGAGATACCGACCAGCGAGGCCGAGTCCACCGATCTGGAGACCGCGCGCAGGAATCGCTCGTGGACTTTCGCCGCCGGCACAACCTCCTGCGCGGCCTCCTCATAGCTGCCCTTGCAGATCGAGACGCGCGGACGCAGCTCGGCCAGGTCGCGAATGTCGTCGAGTGTCCGGCAAAGACGAGCCTGTAGCGCCAGTCCGACGTTGTCCAGCCCGCGCTCGCGCAGGCGCCGGTAGAGGCGAAGGGTCGCGTCGGTCGCGCTGGAGTGCTCCATGTCGATCAGGACGGCACTTCCCTTCTCGTCCGCGGCGGCGGCGAGCGCCAGCAGAAGCTCGAAGCAAAGCTCCTCGTCCACGGCCAGGCCCAGCGCAGAGAGCTTCACGCTCAAAGCCGCGTCGAGCCCGCGCGCCTCGATCTCCTCGAGCGCGCGCCGCTCCTCGCCGGCAATCGTCCGCGCCGCCCTCTCGCTCGCCGCATCTTCTCCGAGCAAACCAAGGGTCACCCGCTTGCCCTCGCTGTTCAGTTCGGCGCTGAGCTCACAGGCGCTTTCGAGCCCTTCGCCTCCGATCAGGCGCCGGGCCGACCGGCGCGAGAACAAGCGCCTGGAGCGGGGGCTGAGATGAACGATCGCGCGATCAAGCACCGCGCTGTCGATTCTACGAGTGTTGAGGACGCTGCGCGCTCAGTCGTAGAGCGCCACGGCCGCCAGGATGAGGTACAGCGCGATCAGCGCCACGCCCTCGAAGATCGTCCCCTCGCCGTCGCCGGTGATCTGCCAGACGGCGATCGCGGTCAGAAGCAGCGCCACGATCAGCACCGGCGCGATCGAGAAGGTGAGCGGCTGGGCGAAGAACAGCGAGCAGAGAACGAGCAGCGGGAAGAGGAAGGCGGCGACCTGCGAGACGGAGTTCTTGATCACCGAGATGGCGAGATCGTGCTGGCGCTTCCAGGCCAGGGTCACGCCGACGGCGTTCTCGACCGCGTTACCGGCGATGGCCACGATCACGATTCCGGCGAATGTCGCGGAGATGTTGAAGCGGTCGATCGTCGGTCGCAGTTCGGCCACGAACCAGTCCGAGACGAAGGCGGCGCCGACGCCCGCGGCGAGGAGCAGCATCCCGGCCGGCGCGAATCCAAGCCGTGCCCGTCCTCGCGCGCGCTCCTTGTCGGAGCGCAGGTAGGGGAAGAGCCAGGTCAGATAGACACCGAGCAAGCAGACGGCGCCGATGATGGAGATGGCCTTGACGTGACGGGCAGCGCTGTTGTCGGCCGCAACCGAGACCCCGACCAGAGCGATGATGAAGACGGCGACCAGAAGCAGCGTCGCGGTGTCGTTGGGAAGACGGCGACCGAAGCTCATCACCTTTCCCTCGCTCCGGAAGGAGCCCGCCACCATCGCCAGCCCCAGCACGAGCAGCGCGTTTGCCAGCACCGAGCCGATCAGCGAGGTCTGCGCCACCACGACCTCCCCGGCCGAGAGAGCGAAGAGAACGACGAAGAACTCAGGCAGGTTGCCCAGCGTCGATTGCAGCACGCCGGTAACGGCAGGTCCGAAACGCTCCCCAACCTGCTCGGTGGCAAAGGACACCGTCCAGGCGAGGCCGGCCAGCGCCAGCGCGGCGATCGTGAAGGAGAGCAGGGACGCGGCGCCCAAGTAATGTGCGACGCCCGCGGCCACCGAAACGAACGCGACGAGAACGAGCGCGACGATCTCCAGCGCTCGGAGCCCGCTCCTGTCTTGCTCTTCGGCCACGCGGCGATGCTACGCGATCGACTCGCCGGACGCAGCCGATCGATGCCTTTCGCTTGCGGAGAGTGCGCTAGCCGAGCTCGGTCAAGGCGCGCCTGATCCCGCGCACGCCCTGGGCGATCCGCTGCTCGTTCTCGATCAGAGCGAAGCGAACGTGATCCTCGCCGCCGGGGCCGAAGCCGTTGCCGGCGCTGACCGCAACCTTGGCTTCCTTCATCAGCTTGATCGCGAACTCGAGCGCGCCGAGGCTCTGGTAGGGCTCCGGAATCTTTGCCCAGACGAACATCGAGCCCCGCGGCTTCTCGATCTCCCAGCCAATCCGGTTCAGCCCGTCGCAGAGCACGTCGCGGCGCGACTCGTAGACGGCGCAGAGCTCCTTGGGGAAGTCCGGCGCCTCGTTCATGACCACGGTCGCGGCGATCTGAACCGGCTGGAAGGTGCCGTAGTCGAGATACGACTTGAGCCTGGCCAGCGCCTGGATGATCTCCGCGTTACCGAGCAGGAAGCCGACTCGCCAGCCGGCCATCGAGAACGACTTGGTCAGCGTGTAGAGCTCGACGCCCACCTCGTCTCCGCCCTCCACCTGAAGCAGCGAAGGGGGCTGGTAGCCGTCGAAGGCGAGGTCCGCATAGGCGAAGTCGTGAACGAGCACAACCTCCTTCTCACGCGCGAAATCAACCGCCTTCTGCATGAAATCGAGCTCGACCGTGAGCGTCGTCGGGTTGTGCGGGAAGGAAAAGACGATCACACGCGGCCGCGGACGGGCCTTCTCGAAGGCCTCGACCATGTTGCCGAAGAGGTCGTCTCCCTCCCGCATCGCCATGTCGACGACGGTCGCGCCGGCGAAGATAGGCGCGAAGCGGTGGATCGGGTAGGTGGGCGTCGGAACGACCGCCGCGTCGCCCGGCCCGAGCAACACCCACATCAGGTGCGAGAAGCCTTCCTTGGCGCCGATCGTGTTGATCGCCTGCGTCTCGGGATCGAGCAGCACGCCGAACTTACGCTCGTAGAGGTCGCAGACGGCCTTGCGCAGGCGCGGTATGCCGCGGCTCTGCGAGTAGCGGTGATTGCGCCCCTTCTCGGCCGCCTCCTTGAGCTTCTCGACCGCGAGCGGATGCGAGGGAAGGTCGGGGTTTCCGAAGCCCATGTCGATCACGTCCTCACCCGCCCGGCGCAGCTCGATCTTGAGCGCATCGGTGCGAGCGAAGGCGTAGGGAGGCAGGTCGACGACCCGCCTGAACTCGAGTGCAGATTTCGTGTTCACGCGACCTAGCCTAGCGGCCGCGCATGAAACCCTGGCGGGCGGCACTGACGAGCGCCACCGCCTCGGGGAAGAGAACGCGCATCGCGTCGCGCATCGAGGTCGCCTGCTCGTCGATCGACCCCGGTGCCTTGATCTGCGACAGCGCCGCGGCGGTCAACTCCACGGCGGTGTTGAGCGTCAACGTCGCGAACTGCTCGCGCTGCTGCTCGGCAATTGCCTCTGTCTGCTTCTCTGTGAACTCCTGCAGTTGGCGCATGAGCTCC
>JADGPD010000090.1 GCA_017882615.1 Thermoleophilia bacterium | reverse complement strand
AACGCGGTGCGCGAGGCGATTCGCGGCCCGCGCCAGGTGCTGGAACTGTGGGTCAGCGAGCGCGCCGGCGGGCACGAGCCCTGGCTCTCGGAACCGGGCGCGCCGCGTCTCCAGATCAAGCCCGAGCGCGACCTCTCGCAGGCGGCGCTGACGCGCGAGCACCAGGGAGTAGTGGCCTGGGTGGAGCCCTACCGCTACGCCGACGCCTATCAGCTGGCAGGCGCAAAGACACCGCTTTTGGCCTGCCTCGACCAGGTCACCAACCCGCGCAACCTGGGCGCCGTCGCCCGCGCGGCGGCGGGCGCGGGCGCAACCGGCATCGTCGTTCCGGCACGCGGCTCGGCGCAGGTCACCGCCGAGGTCTGCCGCGCTGCGGCCGGGGCGGTCGAGCACATTCCGATCGCGGTAGTCACCAACCTGGCCCGCTACCTCGAGGAGATCAAGCGCGACGACCTCTGGATCTACGCCGCCGACGGCCGGGCCGAGCGCTCCTACTGGCAGGCCGATCTCTCCGGAGGAGTCGCGCTCGTCTTCGGGGCCGAGAAGAAGGGACTGCGCCCGCTCGTTCGCCGCCGCTGCGACGATGCGCTGGCGATTCCCCTGATCGGCGAGGTCGAGTCGCTCAACGTCGGTGTGGCCGCGGCCCTCTTGCTGTACGAGGCGCGGAGGCAACGTGGAGCGTAAGCCGGAGCCGGGCACGCAGGAGGGTGCGTCGAGGCGGAGCGCGCCCGAGCCCACCTTCTACCTCTTTGACGGCCACAACCTCCTCTACGCGGGCAAGTTCGCCGATCCGCGCGAGCTGGAGGACAAGCTGGCCAGCTTCGTCGCCCTGCGCGGCGCCCGCGGCATCGTCGTCTTCGACGGCGTGGGCGCCGCGCACACGCTCGGCCCGCTAGAGGTGCGCTTCGCCGAGGTGGCCGACTACGCGCTGGAGCGATTGGCCGCCGAGCTCCGCGACCACGAACGGGTCTGCCTCGTCTCCTCCGATCTCACGGTGCGCGGAACGAGCGGCAAGGAAGTTGACAAGCGCTCGTCGCAGCTGTTCATGCAGGAGCTGGGCGAGACGAAGCTGCCGCCGCCGCCGCGCATGGCGATCGAGGATCGTCTCGACCCGAAGACTCGCGCCAAGCTCGAGCGGATCCGCCGCGGCGAGGAGTAATCGCCGCGCGCGAGCTTCGGTCGTCTGCGGATATCCGCGCTTTGGGGGGTCGCGAAACCGAAGTGGAAATAGTAGCCCGCCATTCGATAAGCGAACACACGTTCGCTAACGAATTGGTCCTGTGCAAAGTGGTCCGGTTATCGGGTCCATCGCAAAAGACTTGTATTTCTGTGGGACCACTGCTAATTTGGGGCATCAAATTCGATATGTCCTGTTGAAAGCGGCACCAACACAGGGATCGAGGAGACATGGCGGCACAACCGGCAAGGCGCGAAGGACATAGCTACCAGCCTCAGCGAGCGCAAAGGGAGCTGGAGGACCTGCAGCTCGTCATGAAGGCGCGCAACGGCAGCTCACACGCGCTGGACGCGTTACTGCGCCGCTACGACGGTTTCGTGCGCCTCAAGTCCAGCTCGTACTTCCTCGCCGGCGGTGAGTCGGAGGATCTCGTCCAGGAGGGACGGATCGGTCTCTACAAGGCGGTGCGCGACTTCCGGGCCGACAAGGAGACATCGTTTCGCTCCTTCGCCGAGCTCTGCGTGACGCGCCAGATCATCACGGCGATCAAGACGGCCACCCGCTTCAAGCACTCGCCGCTCAACACGTATGTCTCCTTCAGCCAGACCCCGGCCGGCCAGGACTCCGACAGCGAGTGCACGCTCGGAGACGCTCTACCCGGCCCCGGCGTCGACGATCCCTCCGTCTGCGTCGTCTCCACCGAGGAGCTGCAAAGCCTGGTCTTCTGCCTCGGCTCGGGTCTCTCGCAGCTCGAAGCCGACTCGCTTCGCCTCTACCTCGAGGGCTCTTCCTACGAGCAGATGGCAGACGAGCTGGGCTGCGACACCAAGACGATCGACAACGCCCTGCAGCGCGTCAAGCGCAAGATCCTGGCGCACCAGCGCTCGCGCGAAGTACTGCTCTAAAACCGGCTTTCGTCGGTAAGGCACCCGGCGTATAGCCGGAGGTCGGACTCGAACCGACGACCTAGCGCTTACAAGGCGCTTGCTCTACCAGCTGAGCTACTCCGGCGACGCGACAGAGACTAGCTCTTCTCCGCGAAACTTCTGCGCGAAAAGTCGGCCGGCGGAGCCGGCTGTGACTTTTCGCGGTATTGGCTCGTGTACGAGTCTTCGCGCCTTCGGCGCAGTTGACTCGTCTGCTCCTACGAGCGGGGCGGGCTGGCCGTCGGTGGGGTTGGTGTTCGAGGCGGAAGAGCCGGGGGGAAGGCGTTGGGTGAGCCGCGCCCGCGCAGGTCGGTCGCGGCGGCCGATTTCTAGGGGAGTAACACCGATTCGGTGTCGCGAAACCGGGTTGACCTACGGGCTCTGGTGCTGCGTAGTAACGCAGGAAGAGTGCGAGCCTCTGGCGTTCCGGTAGGCGCGCGATGGCGGCTCGCACGGCGCCGTGACGACCGACCTGTTCTCCGTTCGTGGGCGGCCTGTCCAGCGCCTCTTCCTCGAGCGGCAACGAGCCGCGCCGCCGCGCCTGCTTGCGGGCGGCGTTCACGACAGCGGCCCAAGCCCAGGCCTCGAGATGGCCGTTTCGTCGGTAGCTCTCCCGAGCGCGAATCAGGTCGACGAAGGCGTCGTGGACGGCGTCGCGCCCGCTCTCGACGCTACCGGTGATCGCGGTCGCCACGCGCAGGAGATCCGGATAACGGTCGCGATAAGCGCTTTCGAGAGCGACCACGCTCGCTCCTGGCCGAGCACGCTGTTTTAAGGAGCTCATATCCTCATGATCCAACAGGCGCGCGAGTTTCTTTAGGCCCAGGTTGAAGACCTGCCCTCAGACCGCATACCGGAGGTACCCTGGAGGCGATGGCCGATTGGGTCAATCTGTTTGCAGGCGTAACGCAGATCGTGATCGCGATAGCGGTCGTCTTTGAGCTGATCAGGCTGCGGCGCGGGGTGCCGTGGGTTGCGATTTTCCTGGTCGCGTTCTTCGTGGTGGACGGGCTGGTTGCGATAAACCGCCCCGATTCGTTGCTCTGGTCTAACGCAACTCTCGACGCCGTCTTGACCCTGATCGACATCTTGATGCTGCTCGGACTGCTCTTTCTTGTGCAGCGCCTGGCTCGGGGCGCTCTGCGAACGGTGGACGAGGCGAAGCTGCGGGCCCGCGAGTACGAACGCGCCCGCCGCGACTATGCGCGCCTCGTTCGACACCGCATCGCCAACCCTTTGATGACGATCGGCGGCGCGGCGCGGACGTTGCGGGCCAAGCGCGGCGACGAGGCTGGGCGCGAACAGCTGCTCGAGTCGATCATCGAGGCCTCCGAGAACCTCGAGCAGCTCTCGCTCGAGCCGCGGTCGAAGAGCGCGGAGGAAACCGAGCTCAAGCCGGTACCGAAGATCGAAGGGCTGTTCTCAGACAGGAGCTAGAGCGAGGCCAGCGCGCGCTCTAGATCGCTCCAGAGCTCACTTGCGTCCTCGAGCCCGGCGCTCAACCTGAGCAGAGCGGGCGGAACCCGATCGCCCTCCCAGCGCGAGCGAGACTCGATCGTGCTGCGAGCGCCACCGAAACTGGTCGCGTTCTCGATCAGCTCGCAGGATCGTTCCAGCGCCTGCGCCGCCGCTGCGCCGCCGCGCACGACGAACGAGAGGAGCGGGCCGAACGCGTGCACGTACCTGGCCGCGACTGCGTCGCCCAGGCCGGGGTAGTTCACGCTCTCGACCGCCGGATGCTCCCGTAGCCGCCGCGCCAGCTCGAGCGCCGTCGCCGAGCTGCGCTCGACCCGTAGCGGCAACGTCTTCAGGCTGCGCAGCAGCAACCAGGCAGGATCGGGCGAGCCGATCAAGCCGAATAGCCGGCGCACCTGGAAAAGGCGCTCGGCATCCTCGTCGCGAGCGCAGCTGGCGACCCCGAGCACGAGGTCGTGGTGCCCACCGAGCAACTTGGTGGCGCTGTGTACGGAGAAGTCGGCGCCGTGCTCGAGCGGGCGCAACAAGACGGGCGTCAGCATCGTCGCATCGACCGCGACGAGCGCACCCTGCTCGTGAGCCCGCGCGATCGAGTCGTCCAGGTCGGGGAAGCTGAGCATCGGATTGGAGCAGGGCTCGAGCCAGACGAAGGCCGCCTCCTCCGGCGGCGGACCGGTTTGGTCGAACTCGGCGAGGCGCAGGCCGAAGCGCGAAAGCTCGTCGGAGATCAGGTGGCTGGTCGAGACGTAGGCGCC
>JADGPD010000089.1 GCA_017882615.1 Thermoleophilia bacterium | reverse complement strand
GGCGCTCACGAGCCGCCGCTTCCCGCCGACCTGATGCTGCGCGTCTACCGCACCTACGAGCGCGAGAAGCAGGAAGCCGACATGATCGACTTCGAGGACCTGCTCGAGCTGGCGATCCGCCTGTTCGAGGAAGACGAGCAGTCCGCGGCGCTCTTCCGCGGGCGCTTTCACGCCTTCACGGTCGACGAGTACCAGGACGTGAACCTGCTCCAGCAGACGCTGCTCGACCACTGGCTGGGAGGTCGCGAGGAGCTGTGCGCGGTCGGCGACGACTACCAGGCCATCTACGGCTTCACCGGCGCCACGCCCGATTACCTGCTGGCCCTGCCCGAGCGCTTCAGCGGGGCGACGGTGGTGACTCTGGAGTCGAACTACCGCTCGACCGAGCAAGTGCTCGAGTTGGCCAACAAGCTCGTCCCCAGGCTCGGCGGCGCAGTGAAGTCGCTCCAGGCCACGCGGCCGAGCGGAGTCGAGCCCGAGCGCCACGTCGCCGACGGCCCGCTCGAGGAGAAGAAGTACCTGGTCGAGCGGATCGCCGCCCTGGCCGCGGAGGGCCTGGCCTTCGAGCAGATGGCGATACTGGTTCGTTCCAACGCGCGCGCGGCCGACTTCGAGGAAGCGCTGGCCGAGGCGGAGATTCCCTTCCAGGGTTCCTCACTGCTCGAGCGCGAAGCGGCGCGCTACCTGCTGCGGCGTGCGGCCTCGCTCCACGCCGGCGAGTTGGCAAGCGGCGTGCGCCGCATCGCTCACGCCCAGGGCTGGGTCGAGAAGCCGCCGAAGCGCCTCGGCGACAGAGAGATGACGCGGCTTGCCGACCTGAGCCGGCTCGTCCGCCTGGGCAAGGAGCTGTCGGGCGGCGAGCTGGACGGAGCGGGCTTCGTCGCCGAGATCCGCCACCGCTTCGACCCCCGCGCCGCCGGCCGAGGCGTTCACCTGCTCACCTATCACCGCGCCAAGGGGCTGGAGTTCACGGTCGTCTTCCTGCCGCGCCTCGAAGAGAAGGAGATTCCCTGCGCGCTCTCCTCGAGCAGGCGCGAGGAACTGGCCGAGGAGCGCCGCCTCTTCTACGTCGGGCTGACGCGAGCCAAGGACCGGCTCTTCCTGAGCTGGACAGAGAAGGCCCGCCCCAGCCGTTTCTTGACCGAGCTCGGTCTGATCGAAGCCAGGCCGATGAGTCTCCCCGACGCCGAGCCTCGGCCTGAGGGTTTCGAGCCCCTGCGCGCCTGGCGCCGCACTCGCGCCCAGAGCGACGGCGTCCCGGCCTTCCACGTCTTCTCGAACCGTGCCCTGGCGGCGATCGCCTCGCAGCGCCCCGGTTCGCTGGCCGAGCTGGCCGAGGTGCGCGGGGTCGGGCCGCAGAAGCTGGAGCGCTACGGCGAAGAGGTGCTTGCGGTGCTGTCCGCAAGCGGCGGCTAGCTGTCAGCCACGCCGCCACCCCGCCGGCGCGTGCGCCAGCCAGCGCCCGTCGCGACGAGCGATCTCGATCGGGATCGCAAAGCAGCGCGAGAGCGTCTCGCTGGTGAGCGTCTCCTCGACGGGACCGGAGGCGACCAGCTCGCCGCCGCGCAGCAGTAGCGCGTGAGTGGTCGAACGCGGCAGCTCCTCGAGGTGGTGTGTGGCGAGAACCGTCGTCAGCTCGGGGTCGCTGGCGGCCAGCGCCTCGAGCGCCGCCACGAGCGCCTCGCGCGCCGGAAGGTCGAGCGCGGCGGCAGGCTCGTCGAGAAGCAGCAGCCGCGGCTCGCTCATCAGAGCGCGAGCGAGCAGCACGCGCTGGCGCTCGCCCTGCGAGCAGATTCCTAGCGGGTGGGTCGCGAGGTCGGCGCAGCCGAACAGCTCGAGCAGCACGTCGGCCCGGTCCTTCACCTGCTCGTCGTAGCGCTCCCAGAGCGGAATCCGCGTGCCGGTCGCGCCCGTGAGGACGATCGTCGCGACGTCGTATGACTCGTCCAGCTTGCGATCGAGCAGCGAATCGACCTCGCCGATCCGCTCCCTCAAGCGGCGCACATCGGTCCTACCCATGCGCTCGCCCAGCAGCTCGACGATTCCCGCGGTTGGATGGGTGGTAGCGGCCGCGAGTGTGAGCAGCGTGCTCTTGCCGGCGCCGTTCGGGCCGAGCAGCGCCCACTGCTCGCCGGGCTCGACGCGCCAGTCGATTCCGTTCAGCAGCCACGATCCACCGCGGCGAATCCTCACGCCCTGCATCAGAATGGCGGGCTCGCGCACGCTCACTGCCCGAGTCGCTCGATCTCGTCCAGACAAGCCCTCAGGCCCTCGCGCCAGTGTGGCAGGCGCGGCGTCTCGGGCTTCTCGCTGCGCAGCACCGAGTAGGCCGGGCGGGGAGCCGGGCGGCCCAGCTCGGCGGTCGTGATCGCCCGCACCCGGCAGTTGAGCCCCGCCTGCTCGAAGATCGCCTCGGTGAACTCCTTCCAAGTGCAATCCCCGCCGGCCGCCACGTGGTAGGCGCCGAAGGGAAGCTCGACTATCCGGCGCGTAGCCTCGGCCAGGTGCCCGACGTAGGTCGGGCAGCCGCGCTGGTCGTCCACCACGGCCACCTCGTCGCGCTCGGCGCCGAGCCGGAGCATGGTGCGCAGGAAGTTGTGTCCGGTCGCGCCGAAGAGCCAGGAAGAGCGCACGATCCAGGACCTGCCGCCGGCGGCCTGCTCGCCTTCAAGCTTGCTGCGTCCGTAGACCGAGGCCGGTCCGGTCGGATCGGATTCGAGGTAGGGCTCGCCTTTCGTACCGCTGAAAACGTAGTCGGAGGAGTAGTAGACGAGCGGAGCGCCCAGGGCGGCGACGTTGCGGGTTCCGGTCACATTCGCCTTCTCGGCGCCGGCGGGATCGGTCTCGGCGCCGTCAACGTCCGTCCAGGCGGCGGCGTGCAGGACGAGGTCGGGCGCCTCCAGCCAGGCCGGCGCCGGACCTGCGACATCCCACTCGGCCAGGTCGACCCCGGTCACCTCTTCGGCTGCGAACGCCTCGGCCAGTGCATGACCGAGCTGCCCGGCCGAGCCGGTGATCAGGACGCGCCGAGGTCGCGTGCCGAGAGAATCGGCGATTGTGTGCTCCAGAGGTGCTTGACGCGCGGATCGGCCCACGAAATCTCCTGCTCATCGGGGTTTTCGGGATCGTATTCCTCGGTCACGTGGTAACAGAAGAGAACGTCGGTCAGGGCTTCGAAGCCGTGTGCGTGGTAGCCGGGCACCCAGACGGCGACCGGATTCTCCTGGCCGATATCGAGCAAGAAGGTCTCGCCCGAGTCGCGATCGAGCAGGACTACGCGCGCCATTCCGTGCATGCAGACGAAGAAGTCGTCCTGCCCGCGCTCGTGGTAGTGGAGGCCGCGGATGACGCCCCTGCGCGAGAAGGAGAGGTTCGTCTGCTTGGTCGGGCGAGGCAGGAGACTGTCGCGCCGGATCTCGCAGAACCAACCGCGCTCGTCGGCGAAGCGCTTGAGCGGAATCAGCTGCATCCCTTTCAGCAATTGACTCGCCGTGCCGCTCACTTCTTGTTGGCCCCGTTCAGGCGCACGAAGTCGTTGACGGCGTAGTAGGCGTCGATCGACTCACCCGCGTCGCCCCAGAAGCCTTCGATCAGGTCGTACTCCATCGTGCCCTGCTCGACGTACCAGTTGTTCACGTCGGTGATCTCGAGCTCGCCGCGCCCGGAGGGCACAAGCTTGGGGATGATCTCGAACACGTCCGAGTCGTAGAAGTACAGCCCGGTGACGACGAGGTCGCTGGGCGGATCCTTCGGCTTCTCGATGATGCGAACGATGCGCTGCTCGCCGTCGAGCTCGGGGACGCCCAGGTTGCGCAGGTGCTCGGGGTCGCTCTCGCGCGCCAGGAGGACGCGGGCGCCCTTTTCCTGCGCGCAGAAGCGCTCGACCGAGGCGGCGAAGGAGTTCTCGAGCACGTTGTCGGCCAGCATCACCAGCACGCGGTCGCCGCCCACGAAATGCTCGGCCAGCCCGAGCGCCTCGGCGATTCCGCCCGCGCGCTCCTGGTAGCCGTACTCGAGCCGCTCGATGCCGAACTCGCGCCCGTTGCCGAGCAGGCGCAAGAACTCGCCCGCGTGCGTGCCCCCGGTCACCAGCATCAACTCGGTCACGCCCGCTTGCACCAGTGCCTCGATTCCGTAGGAGACCATCGGCCGGTCGTAGATCGGAAGCAGGTGCTTGTTGGTGATGCGCGTAAGCGGGTGCAGTCGGGTCCCCGAACCGCCCGCAAGGATCACGCCTTTCAATCTATTTGCCATGGGTTGGATGCTACGCGCTCAGGCGCCTCGACGAGTCGCTTTGTCGCCTACTCGGCCGAAACTGGCGCTTCGAGCGGAGCAAGCGGCGA